>JBCCZF010000204.1:0-5780 GCA_039188035.1 Bacteroidota bacterium
CACTTCTCTTTCCAGCACCACAGGAGAGTAATAGCAGGGAAAAAGTCAAAACAAACAGTGCCTTTGGGAGTTTCCCTATCACCTGTGGTTGTTTTGCATTGCGGTAAGGCTGCATTTTGGATATCATTTCAAGTGGATTACCTATGAATGGTCTGTTTGCGATCGGGTCCCACGGAAACTATTTTTATCGGCACTTGAAGCTCTTTTTCCAAGAAACCGATATACTCCTGAAGGGTTTTGGGCAATTGGTCTGCACGGTCCATTTGGGTAAGGTCCTTTTGCCAACCCTTCAATTCGGTGTATATGGGTGTTACGTTTTCCGCTTCAATATTGTAGGGGAGGTGATGTATGGTTTTGCCTTTGTAGGTATAGGCTGTGCAAACCTTGATTTTTTCAAACCCGCTAAGTACATCCCCCTTCATCATCATCAATTCTGTCACCCCATTTATACGTACGGCGTATTTTAGGGCCACTAGGTCTAACCAGCCGCATCTTCGGGGCCTTCCCGTGGTCGCGCCAAATTCATTGCCCACCCGGCCCATGGTCTTCCCATCCTCGTCGAACAGTTCCGTAGGGAAGGGGCCGCTGCCCACCCGGGTGGTGTAGGCCTTGAAAATGCCCTTGACTTCCCCAATGGTATTAGGTGCCACACCCAGTCCGGTACATGCCCCGGCAGCCGTGGTATTGGAAGAGGTTACATAGGGGTAGGTCCCAAAATCGATGTCCAATAAGGAACCTTGGGCGCCTTCGGCCAATATTTTTTTACCCTCGGAAAGGGCTTGGAAAATGTATTCCTCGCTATCGATAAAATCCAATGCCATTAGGGCTTCCAAGGCATCAAAAAACTCTTCCTCCAGTTCCTTTAGGTCGTATTGGATGTCCACCCCATAAAAGGAAATCATGGCCTGATGCTTGTCCGCCAAGGCCCTATACCTATTTTTCCATCCCTTCAGTTCCAAGTCGCCCACACGCATACCGTTGCGTCCCGTCTTGTCCATATAGGTGGGGCCAATGCCCTTTAGGGTAGATCCGATTTTTGCTTTTCCCTTTGCGGTTTCGGAAGCGGCGTCCAGCAGCCGATGTGTGGGAAGGATAAGGTGTGCCTTTCGGGAAATCAACAATTTTGAACGAATGTCGATGTTGAATTTGGAAAGGGCATCCAGTTCCTTTTTGAAGATGACCGGATCTATGACCACCCCGTTGCCCACGACATTCACGGCATTCTCGTGAAAAATACCGGAGGGAATGGTATGGAGTACGTGTTTGATACCATCGAATTCTAGGGTATGCCCGGCATTGGGGCCTCCCTGAAAGCGGGCTATGATATCATAGTTTTTGGTCAGTACATCTACAATTTTTCCTTTTCCTTCGTCCCCCCATTGCAGTCCCAATAATAAATCTACCGCCATTTATGTACTCGCTTTGTCAATTGTTGGTTGTTGTTGGTCGTTCTCTCCATCGGCTTTTTTTCTGCTGCCATAGAAATACAGCGAATGTGTGCTGATCTGGATGTCGAAGACCTCTTCTATGGTCTTTTTGATGGACTGGATACGCGGGTCGCAAAATTCCATGACCTCCCCGCTGTCCGTAAGGATTACGTGGTCGTGCTGCCTGTCAAAATACGATTTTTCATACTGGGCCAGATTTTTCCCAAATTGATGCTTGCGTACCAACTTACAATCCAGGAGCAGTTCTATGGTGTTGTAGAGTGTAGCCCTGCTTACCCTGTATTTTTTGTTCTTCATTTTGATATAGAGCGATTCTATATCAAAATGGTCTTCGCTGTCGTAGATTTCTTGGAGTATGGCATAGCGTTCCGGGGTCTTCCGGTGCCCGTTCTCCTCCAAGAAGCTGGTGAAAACGTTTCGTACGATTTCCTGGTTTTTGTTTTCAGACATTGCTATTCCCAATGGTGCTAAACTACAAAGATAGGGGTTAAAATTTAAATTCGGCTTACTTTCTCAATGCCCTCAATACGCTTTAAATGATCCATTAGTTTCTTTAGGATCACATTGTTTTTGACCACTACGGTAATGCTGCCGGTAAAGGTTCCGCCATCCGTGCTAAAGTTAAGGTTGCGCATGTTTACGTGCATCTCGTCCGATATAAGATCGGTAATGGTGCTCATTAAGCCCAGGTTGTCTATACCCGTAAGTTGTATATCGGCCTTGAATTCTTCCTGGGTGGAGTCGATCCACTTGGCACTTATGATACGGTATGAGTAGTTGGACTGAAGGGAAATGGCGTTGGGACAGCTTTTCTTGTGGACCTTTATACCTTCGTTCACGCTAATAAAACCGAATACGTCGTCCCCGGGAATGGGATTACAGCAAGGGGAGAGTTTGTATTCCAATTTTTCCTCTTCCTTTCCAAAAACAAGGATATCGTACTTGGAGGTTATCTCATCTTTGTGGATATCCGCGGGAACGGGATTTCTTCGAATCTTGTTCTTAAAGAAACTGATAAAGGCATTGCTGTAAGAGGAGGCAAAATCCTTGATTTTTTGGTTGTCGATAACCCCGATGCCTACCCTGTAGAAGAGATCAAGGCTGGTCTTTAACTTAAAGTGGGCCACCATCTTGTTTACCACATCCTCGCCCAAGGTGATTTTTTGGGACTTTAATTTTCTTCGAAGGATTTCCTTGCCTTCCAGGGCCATAGTCTTTTTTTCCTCGCGCACGGAAGATTTGATCTTGGCCCTTGCACGGGCGGTAGTGGCATAGTCCAACCAATTTTTATTTGGCTTGGCCTGATCAGAGGTTATGATTTCCACTTGGTCTCCGCTACGGAGGGTGGTATTGAGAGGGACCAATTTTCCATTTACACGGGCTCCCCGGGTATGCATGCCCACTTCGGTATGGATGTGGAATGCAAAATCCAAGGGCGTGGCCCCCTTAGGTAGGGATTTGAGCTCGCCTTTTGGCGTAAAGACAAAAATCTCCTTGGCATAGAGGTTTAGCTTAAATTCCTCCACAAAGTCCACGGCATTTCCGTTCGCATTCTCCAAAGCTTCCTGAAGGCGGTTCAGCCACACTTCTATGCCTTGTTCTTTTTGGTCACCGTGCTTGTACTTAAAATGGGCGGCATAGCCCTTTTCCGCGATTTCATGCATGCGCTCGCTGCGTATCTGTACCTCTACCCAATTGCCCTTGGGCCCCATCACCGTAATATGGAGCGCCTCATATCCCGTAGATTTGGGCGAGGAGATCCAGTCCCTTAGCCGTACGGGATTGGGCGTAAAATGATCGGTTACAATGGAATAGATTTTCCAGGCCAGGAATTTTTCGTTTTCCTTGTCCGAGGCGTAGATGATCCGAATGGCAAATTTATCATAGATTTCATCAAAGGTCACATGTTGCGCCTTCATCTTTTTGCGAATGGAAAAAATGGATTTCATCCGCCCTTTGATACTATAGGTGAGCCCTTCCTTTTTAAGGGATTTATCTATGATTTTGGTAAAACTATCAATATAGCCCTGTTGTTCTTTATCGGATGCCACTACTTTGCCAAGAATATCCCTGTAGACTTCAGGTTCGGTATATTTTAAGCTTAGGTCTTCCAGTTCCGTTTTTATATTGTAAAGGCCTATGCGGTGGGCCAGGGGGGCATAAATATATAGGGTTTCCGAGGCCATGCGCACTTGTTTGTGTTCCGGCATGGCGTCCAGGGTAAGCATATTGTGATAGCGATCGGCAATCTTTATAATAATCACCCGGACATCGTCATGTAGGGTGAGCAGCATTTTTCGGAAGTTCTCCGCCTGTTGGGAGGTGTTCATATCCTTCTTCAAGTGTGCTATCTTGGTAAGCCCGTCCACAATGCGCGCTATCGTTTCCCCGAACATGCGTTCAATATCGTCCAGGGTGTAATCGGAATCCTCTACCACATCGTGCAGTAGCGCAGAGGCAATTGAAATGGCGTCCAACCCAATTTCGGAAGCGACGATCTTGGCCACGGCAATGGGGTGGAAAATATAGGCTTCGCCTGATTTCCTGCGCTGGTCCTTATGGGCGTCCATGGCTACTTCGAATGCTGATCGTATCAGTTTTTTGTCATCATTGGACAGCGTCTGATAGCTCATGCGAAGCAGTTCCTTGTACTCCTTGGTAATCTGTTTGTTTTCTTCTTCTAACGTAATGGGCGCCATCTTAATCTAAAGTTACCACAATCCTACCCAATACACAACAAAAACTATGCCCAGGTTTAGGGTTTAAGGTTCCAAGTTTAATGTTCAAGGTTGTCACTCCGGTCTTCCATTATAGGTTCCCTATAAGGTTGAAAGTTGGTGTTTGCCTTTGGCTTTACACGGGGACAACATCCTGTACGGAAATCCGGCATCGTGCGTTTCAGGTAACATGTTCAAAGTCCACGACTCCATCGGTCAATGGTCCTCTGTCTTGCTTTAAGGGAACAGGGAGGAATTTAACAGGTTAAGGGTGTCTCGGTTGTAGTGCCAACTGCTGCTGAGGGGTGCGGCGGAAGGTTTTCCGCTTCGCTACAAAGTCCTAGGTCTCTTATCTATCGTCCCACGTCCTTGCAGGTGAGGCCTGCAACCAGAAACTACCCCTTTCTTTTGAGATTTCGGATCCTATCGATCAACGGGGGATGCGAATAATGGGCAAAGACATAGGCCCTATGGGGGGTAAGGTTGCCCAAACTCTTTTTGGAAAGCTTTTTCAAGGAGGTGATTAACGGGTCGGGCGCGAAAGTCCTTTTGGCATAGTCATCCGCCTGGTATTCAAATTTGCGCGACAAGGAGTTCATGACCAGGCCGGTCAATTCCGAAATGGGGCTGTACAACAGTCCAAACCCTACCAAAGCCGCGTGAAAACTTGGGGTAGAAACCCCAATGGCCAGGGAAACATCCGGGTTATTCACAAAGAGGGAAAGGACAAAAAGGGTAAAACCCGTAATCAGTAGGGAAACAATAAGGTTAAAAACAATATGACGGTGTTTGTAATGTCCAACTTCATGGGCCAGTACGGCTACGATTTCATCCTCTTCCAGATCCTGGATAAGGGTGTCGTAAAGGGTCACCCGCTTTTCCTTACCGAAACCTGAAAAATAGGCATTGGCCTTGGTGGATCGTTTAGATCCATCGATAACAAGAATATTTCTCAATTCAAATCCCACCTTTTGGGCATAGGCTTCGATTCTTTCCTTAAGGCTACCGGCTTCCAAGGGGGTCTGTGTATTGAAAAGAGGTACAATTAGCCTGCTGTAAAACAGGTTCATGAACATCATAAAGCAAGCAATGACCGCCCAAGCATATAACCAGAATAAGGGACCCGCCCATAAAAAGAACCAAATAATGGCGGCCAGAAGTCCCCCACCCAAAAGGGCCATAAGAATCCATCCTTTGAGTTTGTCCAAAAAGAAGGTTTTTCGCGTACTTTTATTAAATTCGAATTTCTCTTCGATTACAAAGGTCCTGTAGTACGAAAAAGGAAGGGTAACAAGATCACTACCGATTAGGATGGCCCCAAAAAACAGTAAGGCTTGCAGAATTGGGCTTTCGGATAGTGATCTGGCCCAAGTATCGACCCAATCAAATCCTCCAAAGACCAAGAATCCTAGTGTTAGCGCTAATGCGAAAATACCGGACCACTTTCCGAACGCATAATTGGCTTTCTTATAGGCCTGGGATTTTTCATATTCCCCGGCATCAAAAACATCATGAAGTTCCTCTGGCACGGGGTCGCTATATTTTTTTGCATTTAGATAATCCAAAAAAGAAAAAATGGTAAACTGAAGTACAAGGATTGCGATAATACTGTAAA
>JBCCZF010000205.1:0-5747 GCA_039188035.1 Bacteroidota bacterium
AAATCCGCCGCAAAGTGCTATTTTGGGAATGCACAATATTGTGGAGCGACCCATTGCCAGGGATGGTGCCATTGCCATTGCCCCCATTATGTATGTAGCGCTCTCCTATGATCATCGCATTATTGATGGCAAGGAGTCCGTGGGCTTTTTGGTGGCCGTTAAGGAAGCCCTGGAAAATCCGGAAGAACTATTGATGGACAACCAGTTGGAACGAGCCTTGGAGATGTAGCATTCCCTAAGCACATAAACTAAAAAAGTCCCTTTTGAGGGACTTTTTTAGTTTATATAGGGCTTGAATATGCTGTGGTGGAACGTCAGTTGCACCCCAGATCTCCCCTGCCTTCCTCATCGGCAACCGGAAAGCAATTGCCCGTGGGAAGGGTAACCGGTACAAAACGTTCCAGATCGGGATCCCGAAGGCCATTGTTAAGGAATAAGGCTAGTTTTTCTATCTCCTCAGGGCTAAGTTCCAGGGGAACAAAATGTTCGGATAACTGGGATTGGGGGACATCGGTATTTTCGGCAATCGCATTATTCTTGTACTCAATGACTTGTTTTACGGTGCCAAAACTCCCGCCGTGCCCTAAAAATTGGACATCGCTTAGATTGTAAAGGGTTGGGGTTTTGAACTTATAGTCGTCCTCCGGATTGTTTGTAAACCCGCCCCTTCCTTTTTTTACGGTTTCCGGGACCTCTCCGTGTACTTGGGATTCATTAAAATCCGGCATTCCCAGGGCGTGGAAAGCCATGCCATTAAATCCGGGCCCGTTATGGCAGGCATAGCAGTTGGCCTTGCCAAAAAACAAGAGGGCTCCTTCCTTCTCCGCCTCGGAAAGGTACCGTCTGTCCCCCTTCAGCCATTTTTGGAAAGGGGCCTCTGTTGCCATTACCGTGCGCACAAAGGAAGATATGGCCATGGCTGCCTGAAAATCCGTATAACGGTATTCCTCCGGAACATCGGGAAAAGCATTATCAAAAAAGGATTTATAGGGTCCGTTTTCGACCAATTCCGGACTAACGGACAAACGATGTACGCCCATCCCTGCTATGGCTTGGGTTTCCAAGCCCTCAAACCCCAAGGAGTTGTTCTCTCGGGGGGTTCCCGGGGTCCAATTGGCCTGGGTGCCCGCATTGGTCTTAACACCGCCCAGTTCCCCGTTCCAAAGAACAACGTCCTGAAAGGCCGCGTTGAGTATAGTAGGGGGGCGTATGGCTTGCACATCTACCCGATCCGCATCATAAAGTGGGTTTACCACCCGGGATTCCCCCGATTGGCCAAAGCCTATGCCTCCTTCACCTATACCTTGCCGAAGCCCACTTTGAAACCCGGAACCGGGATTGTGGCAGCTGGCACAGGAATAGGTTCGCACGCCCAATTGCATTTCGGGAACGGTGCCAAGGCCGGTTTCATGGAAAAGCAGTTGTCCCAAGGCCACTTTCTCCTGGGTAAGTGGGTTGCTGGGGTCTGCTGGAATGTCTCCTAGATTATCGTTTTCCGGTAGTACCAGGGCGCCAAGGGACCCCGCAAGGGCCACGATCTGACTTTCAAGTTCCGCGTCTATTGAAACTTCGGTATACAGGTCCTCGTCCGGGGCACAGGAATAGAATAATAGTGCAAGCGGGACATACCAAAAAATAGGTTTTTTTGATGTCTTCACGGTTTCGGGGGTTATTAAAGTAAAGCAAACATAAAAAAACAGTGGCACCAAAAGAAAGGTTTTCTCGATGAAATAAGGCGATAATTCGATTAAAGTCCTACCGGGAAAATGCCTGGTCTTGGCGAATGGGGACTTGTGGTAAAATTGCCTGGTTTTGATTAAAAAGTTTCACAAATCCCAATCACCTTAGGGCCTTAGATACAAACGATATTTTTTATAATCTATTATCGCCAGGCCCTTTTTTAAGACGTCCGCACCAATAATACCGTCAACCGGCATGGCTTGATGCGCGGTCAAGGCTTCATTCACATGAACCAGGTCAAAAAGGACGATTTTGAGCTTTCTTTTTTTCCAGTCCCCTATTTCCAAGGTGTTCTTGGTAGATATCAAGGTCTCCATATCCGTGGCCCCCGCACCCGCGGCCTTTATTGAGGATTCTTTTGAAGTAAGCTTGAAGAATTCGATTTTGTCAAAACCCACACAGGTATTTGAAGCCCCTGTATCTAGGATAAATCGCCCTGTAATCCCGTTAATTTTGGCTAAGACTTCAAAATGATTGGTGTCCGTCAGAACCAAGGGAACGTGAAGATATTGCTTGCTGAGCAGGAATTTTTTCAAGGAGGCCATGGCTTCTTTTTTTTACAAAGATAGCGTCGAGACCCTTGCAAAAGGGATTTGGCAAAGAAATTTGACACCCGGGGAAACCGGGCGAGGCGACAAATAAACACTTTCTAAAACGAAACCCGTGAATCCATGTATACCCGGAACAATCCACCAGGGCCGGTGTAAAAAGATCTACTGGATTTGAGTACTATATGGATGACCAATACGGAAGAAGTTTAACCCGCCTTTCCGATAAACAGGGGTTCAAATCCTTTTTTTCTGAGGTATTTGGACATTTTATAAAGGTCTGGGGCTATTTTTGCTACATGAATATTACGGATACCCACACCCATCTTTACAGCGAAGCCTTTGATGATGATCGGGACGATATCATTCAGAGGGCCATGGCCCAGGGGGTGGATCGCTTTTTTGTCCCCGCAATAGATTCTACCTATACTTCACGCATGCTGGATCTAGAAAGGGAATATCCAGAGCATGTCTTTTTAATGATGGGGCTTCATCCCACGCATGTAAAGGGGGATTTTAAGGAAGAATTGGCCCATGTGGAGGAGCAACTTGCTCGGCGCAGGTTTTATGCCGTGGGTGAAATCGGTATTGATTTATACTGGGACAGGACTTTTCTTAACGAACAGCAAGAGGCTTTTCGGTTCCAGATCCAACTGGCCAAAAAGTACGCCTTGCCCATAGTGATCCATTGCAGGGATGCCTTTGATGAGATTTTCGAGGTTCTGGAATCCGAAAAGGGACAGGATTTGTTTGGTATTTTTCATTGTTTTACAGGAGATATGGAGCAGGCGGAACGGGCGATTTCCTATAACATGAAATTGGGTATTGGCGGTGTGGTAACCTTTAAGAACGGAAAGATCGATCGGTTTTTGGGTCAAATCGATTTAGGGCATATTGTCCTGGAGACGGATGCCCCGTATTTGGCCCCGGTTCCCTTTAGGGGCAAGCGCAATGAAAGTGCCTATATTATCAAGGTGATTGAAAAGCTTTCCGGTATTTATGGGATTTCCCGGGAGGAAATCGCCCGGCGGACCACGGAGAACTCCAGGCAGGTATTCAAGGTATAGGTTGTACAAATCCTTTTGGATCAATAATCGTATTGGAAGCTGGAAACTGGCCGGAAGATGTAGGGCGTAGGATGTAGCAAAGCAGTACGAAGTTGGAAAACGGTAGTCAAAAAATCTACAAATACAACTCTTGAATCCTTTAACTTTTTTAACTTCAGGATACCAAACACCAAATCTGAAAATTGAGATCCACCGCGCAAATTTTGCTTATTTATACAGGAGGTACCATTGGTATGGTCAAGGACTATGGGTCCGGCACCCTTGTGCCCTTTGATTTTGACCAATTGTCCCGCCAGATTCCCGAATTGGCCCAATTGGATTGTGAAATACGTACTGTATCCTTTGAACGGCCGCTGGACTCCTCCAATATGGATCCGGAACACTGGTTGCATATGGCCACACTTATAACATCCCATTACGAGGAATATGATGGGTTTGTGGTGCTCCATGGTAGCGATACCATGAGTTACTCGGCCTCGGCTCTGAGCTTTATGTTGGAAAACCTGGCAAAGCCCGTAATTTTTACAGGGTCGCAATTGCCCATTGGGGATTTGAGGACAGATGCCAAGGAAAATCTCATTACTTCCATTCAAATTGCAGCTATGCGGGATACCATGGGGCCCGTAATCCAGGAAGTGGGTCTCTACTTTGAGTACAAATTGTATAGGGGCAATCGCACTACAAAGATTAATGCAGAACATTTTGAGGCCTTTGCCTCATTAAACTATCCTTGCCTGGCGGAATCGGGGGTACATCTTAAGGTGAACAAACAGCATTTGTTCCGGTCCAAAGGCCGAAAGAAGCTGGTGCTTCACAAACGAATGGATACCCGTGTTATGGTCTTAAGACTTTTTCCGGGGATAAACCCTGCCGTACTGGAAAACGCCTTGGGTTTAAAGGGCCTAAGGGCCGTGGTACTGGAAACATATGGCGCAGGCAACGCCCCAACGGCCCCATGGTTTTTAAAGACCCTGGGAAGGGCCAAGGAAAAGGGACTCCATATTGTAAACGTTACCCAATGTTCCGGGGGCAGTGTAATTATGGGGCAATATAGCACAAGCGAGCAATTGAAAACCTTGGGTGTGGTAAATGGAAAGGACATTACCACGGAGGCCGCTATTACCAAGCTTATGTATCTTTTGGGGGCCGGAATTTCCCAGCAGTCCTTCCAAACGATATTTGAAACCGCTTTGCGTGGGGAAATGCGTTAAAATAACAGGCTAAAATTTTATAAAGTAAGTTTTTTTTTGTTATTTGCCCACCCTTGAAACCAAAAATACCTAGAGAGGTGGCCGAGTGGTCGAAGGCGCACGCCTGGAAAGTGTGTATACACCAAAAGTGTATCGAGGGTTCGAATCCCTTCCTCTCTGCGACGAAGTTTTACTTTTTTAATTGCGTTTTTTTTATATCTTTAACCCTATTAACTAACTAATTTAAGTTTGAAAAAATGAAAAAATTGTTCTCTATCCTGGCCATGGCTGGGTTATTTGTTTTAAGTACAAATACAGTCGATGCCAAAGCTATAGCGACCACTACAATGGCCAATGTTTCCGCCGCGGTCACCACAACGGCGGTTGCGTTTCAGGATGCTGCTGCGGACGAGCCTCGAGGTTTCACCCAGGTTCTTAAGACACAGTTTATACAAGGGGGTGCCGGGTTTATGGGTATCGTTCTTTTGTGTTTGATTTTAGGACTTGCCGTGGCCATAGAAAGAATAATTTATCTGAATATGTCCAGCACCAATACCTCCAAGTTAAAGCAGCAGGTAGAGGACGCATTGGCCTCTGGGGGTGTAGAGGCCGCCAAGGAAGTGTGCAGGAACACCAAGGGTCCCGTAGCCTCTATTTTTTATCAGGGATTGGATCGGGCCGGTGAAAGTATAGAATCCGCTGAGAAAGCGGTTGTGGCCTATGGCGGAGTTCAAATGGGCCAATTGGAGAAAAACGTTTCCTGGTTGTCCCTTTTTATCGCCATTGCGCCCATGCTAGGGTTCATGGGAACGGTAATTGGTATGATCCAGGCTTTCCAAAAGATTAGTGCGGTGGGTAACTTAAGCGCCTCCTTGATTGCCGGCGATATCCAGGTAGCACTATTGACTACGGTGTTCGGTTTGATTACGGCGATTATCCTTCAAATTTTCTACAATTATATCATAGCAAAAATTGACAGTATTGTTAATGACATGGAAGACTCTTCAATCTCCTTGATTGATATGTTGGTGGACCAGAAAAAATAAGTCGCAACTTAATATAATATTGTCATGCACAAAATTTTAAAAATAGTATTAATAGTCATAGGGGTAATATCCGCAATTTTGTGGTATTTCCTTCCACCTAAGGACATGCCTGCCACGGAGGCGGCCGCAAGCGGTGCCATGAACGGGATGTTCTGG
>JBCCZF010000206.1:0-5717 GCA_039188035.1 Bacteroidota bacterium
TATCCTCCGGGACCGGAGCCGATAACGGCTACATCATATGAACTCATGTATGGCAGATTTTAGTTTGAAATCCAAAAATACCACGTTTTTTCGGGTTGACCATGGGGTATCCGTATTCCGGAAACCGCATCAATACCGTCATGATTTGCATGGGGTGGATCAAAATCGTATTATTACCTCTAAACACCATTACCTTTATGAAAAAGCAAACATCCAAAGTGCCCAAAGATGATCCAGGGCTTGTGCATAACAAGGAGCTCACTATTTTGGAGGCTCTAATTCCCGTTGTTGCCCTTGTGGGGATGTTGGCCTATAATATTTATGTTTTTGGGGAGGATGCCCTTAGTGGTTCCAACCAGTTTATTTTATTGATGGGAGCCACTGTAGCGGCGGTTGTGGGTTTTTTGAACAAGGTTTCCTACAGGACTATGATCAAGACGGTGGCCCATAATGTGGAATCCACCACTGGGGCGTTACTAATTCTTCTTATGGTGGGGGCCCTGGCCGGGACATGGATGATCAGCGGTATAATCCCGACCATGATTTATTATGGCTTGCAGATTTTGAATCCAACTATTTTCTTGGCGGCCTGTATCGTGATTTGTGCCATTATTTCTATCGCTACGGGAAGCTCCTGGACTACTTCGGCTACGGTTGGTATTGCTTTGGTGGGCATCGGGGAGACCCTGGGGATTTCCATTGGGATGACGGCCGGGGCCGTACTTTCGGGGGCCTATTTTGGGGATAAAATGTCCCCCCTTAGCGATACTACCAATTTGGCACCGGCCATGGCGGGTGGGGAACTTTTTTCCCATATACGATATATGGCCCTCACTACAATCCCTACTATTGTCATTACCCTGCTCATCTTTGTAGTCATTGGCTTTAATCTGGAGGTAACGGGTGAAGCCGATGTTAGTGGCAAACTGCAAGATATTGGAAAGGCCTTTGCTATTAGCCCGTGGCTTTTTTTAGTACCGGTAATGGTGATTGTTATGATAGTTCGAAAAACCCCGCCCTTGATCGCCCTTTTAATCGGGGCGCTATTGGGTGGCGTAGCAGCGTTGATTGCCCAGCCCCAAATCGTGTCGACGATCGGGGGAAGCGATGTGCTGACGTTTCAGTCGGGCTATAAAGGGATTCTAAATGCCCTAACGGTAGACACGGCAGTGGAAACGGACAACCCGGAATTGAACGAACTTTTTACTGCGGGCGGAATGGCCGGGATGTTAGGAACCATTTGGTTAATTCTGTGTGCTATGGTATTTGGCGGGGTCATGGAGGCCATTGGGGCCCTTTCCCGTATTACGGATGCCCTTTTAGGGCTGGCCAAGACTACCTTTGGACTTTTTGCCAGTACGGTGGCCAGTTGTCTGGCCCTGAACCTTACCGCGTCCGACCAGTATTTGGCCTTGGTGGTTCCCGGGAAAATGTTTTCCAAGGCGTATAGGGATCGGGGATTGGCCCCGGAAAATTTGAGTAGGACGTTGGAGGATTCCGGCACGGTAACCTCTGTATTGGTTCCCTGGAATACCTGTGGTGCCTACCACTCCCAAGTGTTGTTCGGCTATGTGGGGGCCACGGCCTATATCCCTTATGCCTTTTTTAGTATCCTAAGCCCTTTTATGACCCTGTTGTTTGCCGCATTTCATATTAAGATCAAGCAGCTGGCCGCTTCGGAAGTGGGATAAGGTGCCTGGTGATATCTTAGGTTTCTATTGGGACTTACCGCGAAATTTTAGAAAAAGTACTTCACTAGGCTATACAATTATCCACCTCTGTGGACAAAATCACTATTTTGGGTAGCATTTATTGAAATGGGTTAACGTTTTGAATATCAGTGCTTAATTTGGGTTTACTTTTGTCTCTGCGTTCTTACGCCCTTTTTTGCTGCCGCATGGCTCCGGTGACCCTTCATTGGAAACGGAGTCCAAAAAAGATGGGTCAAGGCCAAAACGTGAAGTTTGTTCTGTACCTTTTCAAAAACAAAACCTGAAAGGGTCTAAAGCCCAAGGCGCGACATATAGGTGCCCATTTTAAATTGATTCTATGGCCACACACTATTTTCTTAATGCATCCCTTACTTTTCGTTTTACTATTTTGTACTTTCGGGCTTCAAATAAAATCGCAATATCATGGCAACAGTAACTTTAAAAGGTAACGAAATACATACATTGGGTACCCTTCCCGCCAAAGGAAGCAAGGCTCCTGATTTTACCCTAACCCAGACCGATCTTTCTTCCCGAGCCCTTTCTGATTATGAGGGTCGTAAGGTGGTCTTGAACATCTTCCCCAGCATCGATACGGGAACCTGCGCCCAGTCCGTACGGCAGTTTAATCAGGAAGCTGCGGAATTGGAAAATACCGTGGTAGCCTGTATCTCCAAAGACCTTCCTTTCGCCCAAGCTCGTTTTTGTGGCGCCGAGGGCATTGAGAATGTGGAGATGTTGTCCGATTTTCGGGACGGCTCTTTTGGACAGGCCTACCAAGTGGCTTTTTCCGATGGGCCTTTACAACCCTTACATTCCAGGGCCGTAGTTGTGGTGAACGGGAACGGTGAGGTGGTATATACGGAACAGGTACCGGAGACCGTGGATGAGCCCAATTACAAGGCGGCTTTGGAAGCCTTAATGGACGCCTAAGGTAGCGTTTGTGTTGTATGGACCGTTCCACCAAGGAATCCTTTTTGGAAAACCGCATCAAGAGCGTGGGTTATGCCCTTAAGGGGGCGTGGCTGCTTATCCGCACGGAGGCCAGTATACAAATACAGGTAGTAATCGCTCTTGTTGTGACCGGAGCCGGTTTCTATTTTAAGATTTCCACTGCGGAATGGATTTTACAGCTTTTTGCCATTGCCATGGTCCTAGGAATAGAGGGCCTGAATACGGCCATAGAAAAACTTGCGGATTATGTACAGCCCGATTATGACCCCAAAATAGGCTTTATCAAGGACGTGTCCGCCGGGGCAGTGATGCTGGTGGCCATTATTGCTGCGATCATAGGCTTGATTATTTATCTTCCCAAACTTCTATAGTGCTCACCACATCAGCCGGAAATTTGTAATTTTGCTCCTACCATCAACGGAAAACACCCTATGGCCAAGAAGGGAAAAAAAACCAAACCAAAACCCAAACCTGCTAAAAAAGAACGGTCCCTAAAGCTGTCCAAGCAGAACAAGATTATCCTGGGGTGCCTGCTGATCCTGTTTAGTATTGCACTGTTTTTTTCCTTTGTTTCGTTCTATTTTACCTGGCAGGACGATCAAAGTCTTCTGACCGAGTTTGCGGACCGGAACGCACAAGCCGAAAATCTCCTCAATAAGTTTGGGGCCAGTGTGAGCCACTTTTTTATGTATCAAGGTTTTGGGTTGACCTCCTTTGTCTTTCCCTTTTTGTTGTGCATTACCGGTCTCCATCTTTTTTTGGGGATACAGGGCATGGGATTGCTCAAGAAATGGATTTGGGGCCTGGTTTTTCTCATTTGGGGTTCCATTGCTTTTGGGTTCTTTGCCTTTGACCGACCCCTATTGGCTGGATTGGTGGGGTATGAAATGAACGATTTTCTCCAGGATTACGCGGGCAAGATTGGAGTGTTGCTGCTCTTGCTCTTTGGTCTTGTGTTCATCTTGGTGCGTCTTTTTAACTTTTCCCCAGAGGATATTGGGGTGTACTTTAGGACAAAGACCGCCGCCCTGGCCTCGGAATTTAAAAACAAAAGAGAAAGCAAGGCCATGGAGATGGAGTTGCCCCTGGAGCGGGAAGCGGAAGCGGTTACCATAGATACCTATACCCATAAAGAGCAGATTCCCCATTTGGAAAAGGAGGAGGAACCGCAACAGAAGGCAACCGGCGAACTTGAAATTAAGGCCCCCATTGTTGAAGAGAGTCTGGATGAACTGAACATTCAGGTGGAAAAAATTGTTGAGGAGGAAGAGGAGATCAAGAATATTGCGGAGAAACTGGTGGACGATTTTGGTGAATTTGATCCCACCCTGGAATTGGGCAACTATAAATTCCCTACCATTGAGCTTTTGGACCAACACGGTGTTACCGGGGGCATTACCATCAATCAGATGGAGTTGGAGGAAAATAAGAACCGGATCGTAGAAACCCTAAAGAACTATAAAATTGGCATCGCCCAGATCAAGGCCACGATCGGGCCTACGGTTACCCTCTATGAAATTGTCCCTGAGGCCGGGGTACGCATTTCCCGGATCAAAAACCTGGAGGATGACATCGCCCTCTCCCTGGCGGCACTGGGCATTCGTATTATAGCCCCCATTCCCGGTAAAGGAACCATAGGGATCGAGGTGCCCAATAAGAAGGCCACAATTGTTTCCATGCGTTCCGTAATAGCCAGTAGTAAATTCCAAAAGGCGGATATGGAACTGCCCATTGCTTTTGGGAAGACTATTAGTAATGAAACTTTTGTGGTGGATCTGGCCAAAATGCCCCACATGCTCATGGCCGGGGCCACGGGACAGGGAAAGTCCGTTGGACTAAATGCGGTGATTACTTCTTTGTTGTATAAAAAGCATCCGGCCGAGGTAAAACTGATTTTAGTGGATCCCAAAAAGGTAGAGCTCACCCTCTACAATAAAATTGAGCGCCATTTTCTGGCCAAATTACCGGATTCCGATGAGGCCATTATCACCGATAATACCAAGGTGATCAACACCTTGAATTCCCTGTGTATTGAGATGGACGACCGGTATGAATTGCTCAAAAGCGCGATGGTTAGGAACATTAAGGAATACAATACCAAATTTAAGGCCCGCCTCTTGAATCCCAATGAGGGCCATAAATTCCTTCCCTATATTGTTCTGGTGATCGATGAGTTTGCGGACCTTATCATGACGGCCGGAAAGGAGGTGGAGACGCCCATTGCCCGTTTGGCCCAATTGGCCCGCGCCATAGGCATTCATTTGATCATTGCCACCCAACGTCCCTCTGTAAATGTGATTACGGGTATTATCAAGGCAAATTTTCCCGCCCGAATTGCGTTCAGGGTAACTTCAAAAATCGATTCCCGGACGATTTTGGATGCCACTGGTGCCGATCAATTGATCGGTCGAGGGGATATGTTATTTACCCAAGGCAATGATGTAACACGATTGCAATGCGCCTTTGTGGATACCCCCGAGGTCGCCAAAATCACCGAGTATATCGGCTCCCAAAGGGCCTATTCCCATGCCCATGAACTTCCCGAATATGTAGGCGAGGATTCTGGCACAACAATTGATTACAGTGTGGAAGACCGGGATTCCATGTTCCGCGATGCCGCCGAGGTGGTAATTACCGCCCAGCAGGGTTCGGCCTCCTTGATCCAACGCAAATTAAAGTTGGGGTACAATCGTGCCGGGCGCATCATAGATCAATTGGAAGCTGCCGGTATTGTGGGCCCTTTTGAAGGCAGTAAGGCCAGACAGGTCTTGGTACCGGATATGTTTGCCCTGGAACAATTATTAAGCAACGAATCAAATTAAAGAAACATGAACTACAAATATATATTGGGCGTCCTTGTCCTTCTTATTTCCTCTTTGGCGTTTGCCCAGGATTCGGAAAAAGCCAAAAAATTGTTGGACGATGTGTACAGCAAGGCCAAGGGATACGAGAATATACAAATCGATTTTAAGTATGTTCTGGAAAATCCCGATGTTGGAATCAATCAGGAAACCCGCGGCGATGTTACGCTTCAGGGCAACAAATACCTCCTAA
>JBCCZF010000207.1:0-5710 GCA_039188035.1 Bacteroidota bacterium
GCTTGGGGAATAAGAAAGATCCAATCGTCGTTTACCGAAGGTCTCTCTACTTGATAGGCATTTTGATAAAGAACCTCTGAGGCTCCCGAACCGCCATCTGCGGCATGGTCAATGCCTTCATCCCAGCGGATTTTGTCCGTATAACCAAAACCTTCGCCCCACAACTCCAGGGCACGTTGGAACTTAATTTGTTCCATTAGGCTTTCCTGGGTGTTGTAGATGGTAACATCATAGGCACTGTCCCTTTCTGAGCCTAAAGGCTCAAGCGCAGCTTGGGCTCCGGGAATATCGTTCATCATCGCCTTGGCCTCCGCCTCGATTAGATACATTTCTGAAGAACGCATATAGATAACATCGTCTGGGTCTATACTTCCTGGATTAGCATTCTTTAATTTAAAGTGCATGTAAGGGTGCTGGTTGAACGCATTTGTGATACCATAGGTTTCATTGATTTCCGCCCTTCGGGCATTAAAGGCTTCTTCACTGGTGTAATTGGGATCATTGCCAAAACCTCCCTCACCATTAGCGGCCGAACTGTTGGTGTTGGGCGCATCAATAATAAATACTTTGCCTCTATAATCCGTGGCGGGAATGGCATCCACCAATCGCCTATCCGCAATTTTGGGATTGTTCCGAATTTGGCTTCCGTTGAAGGTATTACTGGCCAAGTAAAAATATGAGCGAAAGAAAGTGGTTTCCGCAGCGATCACATTGCTCCCCCAAATAACTTCGGAAAGCGTGTTGCTGTTAAATCCGGACAACCAGTCATCCTCATTCATTATAGGATAGTCCTGGCGCGCTTGAACGGCTGCATCTGCAGCGGTAGCCCAATCCCCTTTGGAAAGAGCCGTTCTTGCCAAGAGCCCGTAGGCCACATCGATATTCAATTGTGATTTTTGTGCTGCTCCGCTACCAGGTCTGCCCGACGCCCCCTGGAAGGCAGTTATGGCTGCATTAAGATCGGCTTCTATCTGATCATAGATTTCCTGCACGGAAGACCTGCCGGCACTGGTAAATGGGGTCTCTGCCGAAAACAAAAGCGGTACTCCGGGGTCGGAGGCGGGATTCCCGATCAAATAGCCCCTGGCATAATGCTGTACAAGGGAAAGGTAGGCATAGGCCCTATAGGTATAGGCCTGTCCCAAAATTTGGCGGAGGTTGTCGGTTTCCACCAAACTACCCTCGCCAATAGTATTGATCAGGGAATTTGCACCGGCAATAATATTATACCTGTGATACCAGAAAATTTCATTGGTCAATGAGGTTTGTATAGTATGCTGGTTCCACTGCATTACATCCCGCCAACTTAGGTTGTTCGCATTAGCGGAATGGATCAAACCACCAGCGATGTTATCGCCCATAGGTACCCAATAGTGATTATTGGCCCTGGCGGTGTTACCGCCGGGAAAGATGGTTTGGGACTGGGAATACAAGCCACGATGCAAACCGTTTAGTACAAGTTGCATATTCTCTTCATTGGCAAAGGCCTCGGAAGCGGATATAGCATCTGTAGGCGTGTTGTCCAGAAAATCATCGTCACATGACATTACTGCAATCCCTAGGATTGCGAATAACATAAATTTCATTTTTCTTATCATAATCGTATTTTTTTAAAATGCTACATTCAACCCCATGGAAATGATTCGTGGGGGGCCAAAGTCGTTACCGTCCGGGGTCCCCTCCAATTCAAATTGGGGGTTTAGCCCGTTTCGCTCACTGCTCAGATATAAATTTTCACCGGAAATGGAAACCCTTAGATTGTCCAACCCAAGACGTTCGGTTACTTTGCTTCCAAAATTATATCCTATGTTCACATTTCTGAGCCACCAAAACGAGGCATCGGTAAGGAAGCGATCGAAAACTTGGATAACCTGCGTGGTACTTCCATTTTCCAATCGGGGTACGTCGGTAATATCCCCTGGTTGTCTCCAGGCCCTTAAAATGTCCGGGTGAAATGCAGTGCCATATGTTCCGGTATGCATTAAATCAGCATAACCAAAATCCAAAACCTTACCACCGATACCGTAGTTGACCAAGAAATCTAAGGTAAACCCCTTATAACTAAGGCTATTGGCTATAGATCCCAAAAGGTCGGGAATTGCGGAATCCCCGGTATAGGCCCTTTCGGTTTCCTGCCAATCATTGGTGGTCTCTTGATTGCCGTCGGCGTCCAAAACAGGTACACTATTGCCTTCTTCATCCAGTTCGTACATCAAGTACAATTGATCTCCAGTCGCTGGATCCACACCCGCAGATCGGCGTAGAAAGAAATCAAATCGGGAACGTCCCTCTTCCCAGCGTTGTTGGTTATCAATAAAGGGATCGGGTAAACTCGTGATTTCGTTTTTAAAGGTGGAGGCCTGTAAGGTTAGGTCCCATCGAAAATCATTTTTGTTGAACAAATGGGCCGTTAGATCCACTTCCCAACCCGAGTTGAACATGTCCCCAACGTTGGTCGGAACCTCATTTAGTCCATTACTTGGGGCAATTGGTAAGAGATACAGCAGATCGGATGAATTCCTTTTATAGTATTCCACGGTGCCATCAAGGAAATTATTAAAAAGTGTAAACTCCAGGGCTACATCAAAATTCTCTATGGTTTCCCATTGTAAGAGGGAATTACCTATATCTGTAAATATGATTGCGGGCGAGGCCGCATTGGATGTAATGGTAAAACGAGGCTGGGATAGGAAAAAGTCATCGATAAACACGCCTGCCGTATCTTCGGCCCCTCCGGCATCATTACCTACCTCACCCCACGAACCTCTTAGTTTTAATTGATCAATAAAGGAAACATTGTCCATAAAGGATTCCTGGTCAATTCGCCAAGAGGCCCCAACCGAATAGAAGGTACCCCATCGTGTTTCCGGGTCAAAGGAGGAGGAACCATCACGTCTCACGGAACCACTCAAATAGTATTTGTTGTTGAAGTTGTAGTTGGCCCTCATAAAATAACCTTCGATGGTCTTGGTCTCGGAGAATCCGTCCAAATCCACAATATTGGAAAAATTGGCAAACTCAAAGATACCATTGGAGGCCTGCACGGTAGCCAAACCTTCGTTTTCGGAGTAAGTCCGCTCATAGCTTTCATGACCGGCTGTGATGTCCACGTTGTGGTTGCCAAAGCTCTTTATGTACGTTAGAATTTGGTTGAAATTCTCTACTTGCCTACGACCTCGTTCCTCACTGTACCTCCCATCGGGTTGTGCATCCCCGATAACTGCATTTTCGTATTCTTTTTCAACAAGTTCGTTGATGTCCCTACCATAGTTGACCCTTAGATTAAGGCCATCAAAAATCTCTATATCGGTAAAAAAACGGAATCCAAAGGTGTTGTTGCGGTCACGTTCGTCGTTCAGGAAAAGTTCCTGAACCGCATGACGTCCTTGGTTACGGGGCCTGGAACCAATGTTTAATTCCGGGAATCCTTCCCCATTGTCAAATACTAAGTTCCCAAAATCATCCCTTATAAGATTACCCTGTTGGTCGTTCACATATACTGGATAAATGGATCCCATATTTTTGGCAAAACCAAAGGGATTTACTATGTTGTTCAGCCCTGCTGAGGAAGGGGCCACGAACTCCTCAATGGCCACGTTGGCGCTACCTCCTATGGTAATCTTGTCGCTTACGTCAAATCGCGCATTGACCCGTGTGGTGAGCCGATCGTATCCGGAGGTCACCAAATAACTCTCCTCGTCCAAATATGAAGCGGAGAAAAAGACCTGGTGGTCGTCGCCGCCTCCAGAAACGTTGACATTGTAGTTTTGGCGAACCCCTGTCCGTGCCAAAACATCGTACCAGTCCAGGCTTTGATAAACAACGTCGGCCTCGGGGTTCAATCGCCCATCCGTTCCTACAATCTGATCGTTGGGGACATCAAAGGGATTATAACCCAGTTGTTGATAAATGTTGGCCGAGGCAAAAGCAGGATCTCCACCTGCAGCGGAGGTGTTTCTCAAGGCTTCCCACATGGTCTCGTAGTATTGTCCTGGGGTCACTTCATCATAAAAAGGGATGGAAGTCGTAACCAAACCATATTGCATGGACGCGTTTACTTGTATACCTCCCCTTGAACCACTTTTGGTTGTAATAATTATAACGCCGTTTGCGGCACGGGAGCCGTAAAGGGAAGTGGAAGCGGCATCTTTAAGAATGGTGAACGACTCGATATCTTCCTGGTTGATGGTATTTAAGGAGCCTTCGTACTGAACCCCGTCCACAATAAACAAAGGATCTGAATCATTGTTAAGGGTACCGACGCCACGTATTACGATTCCTGGTGAGGAACCAGGCCCTTGGGCCGCTGTAAACTGTACCCCTGTCGCCCTACCTTCAATAGCTTGAATAGGGGAGGTCACCGTCCTTATGGCCAAGTCCTCGGCACCTACAACGCTGGCCGAACCTGTAAACGCCTCCTTAGTGGAAGTACCATAGGCGGTAACAATAACCTCCTCAAGTGCTTGCGCGTCATCCTCCATTTGGACATTGACCGTGTTGGCAGAACCAACTGCACGAGTTACATTACGCTGTCCAATGTACGTAAAGAGCAGGGTTTCTCCCTCACTCACCTGAATCGAATAATTACCATCAAAATCCGTTTGGGTCCCATTTGTAGTGCCCTGCACCAAAATATTAACCCCTGGAAGCGGTAATCCCGTTTGATCCGTCACCGTACCGGTAACTGTCTTCTCCTGTGCAAACGTTACCTGCACCACCAACGCTAGAAGAAGCGTTAGCAAAACGTTAAGTTTTGTTCTCATTTGTGAATTATTTGAATTAGCTAGCGGCAAAAGTCATAAAATCATGTTAATAATGCAACTTTTTAATACAGGAATTATGCACGCATAGCTTTTTTTCCTGTTACATTACGGTAAAATGAAGGTATATTCCTATCAAATATCACACGAGGAGCACTTTGGATTACATTTGTAACATGTTCTGTTTTCCAATGTTGTAAATATGTACAAGATATTGTTAAAATATTACGAAATGTACAAAAGAGGGCTCAGATTGTGAAAAAGGTATCTGAAAACAATGTCGAAAGGCATTTTTTTGGATGAAATCTATGGGAAAATATAAAAATAGGCACAAACGCCCTTTTTAATTTGGCGTATTGATGCCCTTTTTTGCCAATTCCCGGCGATAGCCCCAAAAAGTATAGGGGCTGTTTGGCAAGAGTGGTTTCTTTGGGATAGCTGTCTTGCCATATCTGGGGATTTATATATAGTGCATTGTGGTGCGCCAATACGGTGGAGTTTCCAAGTTTGGCAGTTGTTTTTGCTTTTGGGGTTATCTTCAGCTTTTGGTGGTTTTCCCCGGTTAGGGGTTCTCTTTTTCAAATCGATATTAAATAATTTTTCAACCGTTTGAATTGTTGGAAAATATCACTACATTTGCCAGCCCTTAAAAAAGGGTAAATAGATTCATACAGAATGCCAACAATTTCACAATTAGTACGAAAAGGAAGGGCCACAATTACCAAGAAGAGTAAATCGGCTGCTTTGGATTCGTGTCCCCAGCGGAGAGGGGTTTGTACCAGGGTGTACACCACCACTCCCAAAAAGCCAAATTCAGCGATGCGGAAGGTGGCAAGGGTTCGGTTGACCAATGGCAAAGAGGTCAATGCCTACTGGTCTTGTAGGTACTTCGTTGGTCCCCTCGCCGGTATCTTGTTTTCTCTCGGTAGCACCCAAAGCAGGATTTTCAA
>JBCCZF010000208.1:0-5710 GCA_039188035.1 Bacteroidota bacterium
CAAAAAAAGTGTCCACAAAAACGCCTTTTTGAGCCCTATCTAATAAACGATACCATGCTCAAGGGCTTTTCAAAATATCTGGACGACCCCAAATTCGTGGATTGGATTGTAAGTCCAACCGAGGAAAAGGATATTTATTGGGAACGTTTTATGGTGTATCATCCCGAAGAAAAACAAAAAATAGTACTTCTTCGGGAATGTCTCGCTATGTTAAAGACCAAGGATGATACCCTCTCCGTGAATGAGAAGGAGGAAATTCTTGATGTATTGTACCACAAAATCAACCTCAAAAAAAAGAGCCCAAGAATCATACAATTAAACTTCCTAAAGTATGCGGCCGTTACGCTAATACTTGCAGGACTTGGCCTATACATGTCCCGTGACGCCGTAACTGGGCAGCCCGATGAAATTGAGACCTTATTACAGGTATCCGTAGATTCCGTGGTTACCACCAAACTGGTACTCTCAAATGCCGAAGAAATCCATATTGAGGACAAAAAATCGGAAGTAAGCTACAGCACTACCTCCAATTTGGTAATCAACCAAAAGGATACCATTACCGTTTCCAATACCTCGGGGAAAACCAAACCGGGCATCAACCAACTGATAGTGCCCTTTGGAAAACATAGCAAGCTTACCCTGGAGGATGGTTCCATTGTGCATTTAAATGCGGGATCCCGTCTCCTTTTCCCGGAAAAGTTTGTTGGGAACCAAAGGGAGGTCTACTTGGCAGGGGAAGCTTTTTTTGAAGTTGAGTCGGATAAATCCAGACCGTTTATCGTACGGATCTTAAAAGACGATACTTTTTCCGTTGAGGCCGTAGGTACCAAGTTCAATATAAATTCCTATGAAAGACATCAATCCGTGACGACTGTCCTTACGGAAGGCAAAGTGTATTTACGGGACGATTCAAAAACCTCTTTTTTTACTTCTGCCAAGAGAACTCCAATGCAGCCGGGGGAACTGGCGGAATGGAACGTAACCTCAAAGGCAATTGTTGCCCAGAATGCCGTGGATACAACATATTACACCTCATGGATCAATGGAATTTTAATATTCCAGAGCGAGAGGCTAGGTGAAATTATCGCCAGGATATCGGCCTACTACAATGTAAAAATCAGATTGTCCGATGAGGTTAATGCCGCATTTAGGCTAACGGGCAAATTGGATATGAACGAATCCTTGGAACGGACTATGGGGAATTTGGCCGTAACCACTTCTATGAACTATAAAAAAACAGCAGACGATGAACTATTGATTTTCAAATAAAAAAACCAAGGCATGTTCTCACCATGCCTTGGCGATAAGCCTGTATAAACAGGAATTGTTTAACAAACAACTAACTAAAATTATGGAAAAAAACCTATTTCCATATCATCACCTATGTGATTTTATGGATAAAACAAAGCAGGTGACAAAGTACTTGACGTTCTTTTTACTTCTCTTTACCCTGTATTCATACACGGATTCCTATTCTCAAAAGACGAAACTTAACCTGGATCTTCAGAACGCTACCTTATTGGATATGATTAAGGATATTGAGGGCCAAAGCGAATTTGTCTTCATATATGGCGACGATCTTTTGCCGGTATTGCACGAGGAGAAGTCGGATTTTAAGGTTAACAATGGAACCCTGGAAAGTACCTTAAATCGTTATTTTACGACAAAAGCGATTGTTTATGTTATCAATGGGCGTCAGGTGGTCCTGAAAAAGGATATCAGGACTCCACAGACCCGGGAAACCTTGGAAGTGCAACAAACGGTTTCGGGAACCGTTAGTGATGAAACGGGGCCCTTGCCCGGGGCAAGTATCATTATAAAAGGCACTGCAACGGGTACTACAACGGATTTTGATGGCAATTACACCCTGGATATTCCGGATTCCGGTGCCGTTCTGGTGGTAAGCTATATTGGGTATACCACCCAGGAAGTCCCGGTGAATGGACAGGCTACGTTGCATATACTTTTAAAGGAAGACGCAGAGGCTCTGGACGAGGTTGTGGTTACCGCCTTAGGCTTTGAAGTGCGGACGGACAAATTAGGAAGTGCCGTGTCCAGTGTAAGGCCGGATGCCTTGGTGCGATCGGGCGAGACCTCCGTGGCCAATGCCATTCAGGGGAAAATGGCCGGGGTGAATATCACTCGGAGTACGGGAGATCCCGGTTCCGGTTCCAATATTCGAATTCGAGGTGCAAACACTATTTTTGGAAGCACCCAACCTTTGATAATTGTGGATGGGATTCCCATAAACAATAATAATACAAGTGGTGGAGGAAGCAATGCCACAGGCAACGGCACGTCCCAGCAGTCCCGTTTAAATGACATTAACCCCAATGATATTGAAACGCTTCAAGTATTAAAAGGAGCTTCGGCAGCAGCACTTTGGGGGTCACGGGCCTCTAATGGAGTTGTGGTGATCACGACCAAATCGGGGAAAAAGGGATTTAGTATCTCCCTAAAGAATACGGTGGCCATAGATAAGGTGAATGCTACCCAGGAACTGCAATCCACCTTTGGACAAGGACGGGGAGGCTTATACCTTGGTGGGACCGAAATACGTTCTTGGGGCGATGAGATAGCGGCCCGATCCGGAGGAGAGGATACCTTTGATACCAATGGGGCCTTTTTTATCGGGGACCAAACCGGAACCATCTATTATCCCGTAGCCAACGGAACGGAGGACAACCCCAGTGGCGGGAAGAATTCCAGGGAAACGTTTAACCAAAAGAATTTTGATCAAGTATTCCAGGAGGGGCTTCTGCTGGAACAATCCCTAAGTCTTAGTGCGGGGGACGATAAAAGTTCTTTATTCTTTAGCTTGGGCAATACAGATCAAGACGGGGTAATACGCAACAATGACTATAAGAGACACACGGTAAACATTAGCGCTTCGCGAAAGTTCAATGACTATTTAAGCCTAAAGGTCAAGGGAAAATATGCCCGTATAAGCGCCAATCGGATACAACAAAATTCCAACGTTGCCGGGATATTGCTTGGATTGTACAGGACCCCCGCCGACTTTGACAACGAAGATTTTACGGGAACTTATGTGGATGCTACTGGTGCGGAAGTCCTGGGAAGGCATCGTTCCTACAGGAATGCCATAGGGCAGAGCAACCGCCCCAGGTACAATAACCCACAGTGGACCACCGACCTCCAGAAGGCCCCCAATGTAGTAAACCGGCATATCTATTCCGCCGACCTGGATATTTTTCCGGCCACGGGGGTAAACATTAAACTGCGGGGAGGTGTGGACACCTATAATGACCGAAGATCCTACCTTTACCCGATTGGTTCCGCGAGAACCTCTACCCCACCGGTAAGCCGTATAGACGGGAGTTTGTTATTTGATAACATCTCCGAAACGGAACTTAACTTTGATGCCATTGTAAAGTACGATACGGACATCACCCCGGACATTACCTCTTCCTTTATCCTGGGATGGAACATTAACGATAGAAAGTTCAGTCGGGAAACCTCGTACGGCAATGAGTTCATAGCGGATCGGGAGATATTTAACCTGTCCAATTCACGGGTTATCGGTTCGGAGAATTTCAGTTCGCACATTCGTTCCAATAGAGGATACTCCACAGCCAATTTCGGGCTATTCGATCAGCTGTATATAGACCTTTCGGGAACGCTGGAGGCGGCATCCACTATTACGGACCCCTTCTTTTATCCCTCGGCCTCGGCCGCCTGGCAGTTCACCAATTCCGGATTGCTTTCCGAGGAAAGCTTTTTGAGCTTTGGGAAGCTAAGGGTAAGCTGGGGTAAGGTGGGGATCCAGCCTAGGGCCTATGGGAACTCTACCAATTATGAAGGCGATTTTACCTATAGCTCCGGAATTGCGGGCGGTTTAAATTCAGTTTCCAATGGGGGCGGACTCCGACTCGATAACCTTTTGGGCAACCCAACCCTTAGACCGGAAATTAAAACGGAGATCGAGATGGGTCTCGAGATGCGGTTTTTCAACGATTTGTTATCCACAAGTTTCACCTATTATAGCAACGACGTTGAGGATATTCTTTTGGAGATCAATACAGCGCCCAGTTTTGGGTTTCAGCGGTTCTATACCAATGGTGCCACCATTGAGAACCGGGGGGTGGAATTTGAATTTAGTGCCAACTGGTTAAAATCCAACCCGGATTGGGTCTTCACCACCTACGGGAATTTCGCCCGTAACAAAAATGAGGTGACCAGTCTTCTGGGTGCGGACGTACAACCCTTGACCGGCTTTAACACAGGTGACTCCGTGGCTGCGGAAGGTTTTCAAATGGGCGCCATTTTTGGTGGGAAGCTCCCCCGGGACGATGAGGGCAATATTATTTTGGACGACAATGGCTTTCCCGAAGGAGAGCCCGAGTACGATATTATTGGGGACCCCAACCCGGAATGGACCGCAGGTCTTGGATTTAATGTAGGTTTCAAGAACCTGAATATGAACGTATTGTTCGAGCATTCGCAAGGCGGTGATTTCTATGATATTACACGGCAGATCAATGCACGGTACGGAAGGGCGGCGGTTACCGGTAACATTGTAACCATTCCTACGGACGGTATTGTGGATTTTGCCGGTAACACCTACAGCCAGGGCGATCGGGTACGGGGCAACCTCTATGATTTTGGCGGAGGAAATGTGCTGCTTAATGAACCCTGGTATGACGGGAACGGTGCAGACAATAGGGGCTTTAGCGAGCTATGGCTCCAGGATGCCACATGGACGCGTCTAAGGGAATTGAATTTGACCTATTCTTTTGGACAGAAGTTCCTGGATAAAATAAAGTTGTCCTCTGCCAGCATTGGGATAACAGGAAGGAATCTATTCCTTTGGACCGATGTAATCGGTAATGATCCGGACAAGAATTTTGCGGGGGTGGGCAATTCCAGAGGGTTGGACTACTATACCAACCCTTCTACAAAGTCCTATTTGTTCAATCTTAATTTAACGTTTTAAAGCTCCTGATTGTCATGAAAATATATAAGATTTTAACAGCGGTTCTGGTTTTGGCCTCCTGCCAAAGTGCCGTGGATGATATAAATGTGAACCCCAATCAGATAGCGGATGTGGATGGAAGTGCCATTTTTACCGGTATTCAGTTGGCGGATGTAGCCGCCCAAATGGGCTTCCTGAACTGGGCCGGCGGTGTAGTCACCGGATACTATATAGGAGACGGGCGTCTAAGCTCCATCCAGAACTATGGCTATAACAACACGGATTCAGATACCCCGTGGTCCAACATTTATGTTGGGGTAGTAAACCAGGCCCGGAGGCTTCGCAGCGGTATTGAAGTTACCAATAGGGATTTCTTCTATGGGGCGTCCAAAGTGCTGGAGGCCCATGCCTTGGGTACGGCGACCAACGTTTTTGGGGATATCCCTTTTTCCGAGGCCGGGAATGTGGATATTCCACGTCCTACCTATGATGGTCAGGTGGCGGTATATGGGGAACTCCAATCCCTTTTGGATAGTGCTATTGCCGATTTGGAGGCATCTGGAGTGTTTGGAGGGATTATCGAGGACCTCCTTTTCGGTGGATCCTCCGACGATTGGATTAGGGCCGCCTATACCTTAAAAGCCCGTTTCTATTTGGATGTAGGCGATTATACCAATGCCGTGTCCGCCGCACAAAATGGGATACTATCCAGTGCGGGTACCATGCAGTATGCGCCGGCCACCCCAGGTGTGGGGGGAGGAAACAATTTTCTCAACG
>JBCCZF010000209.1:0-5705 GCA_039188035.1 Bacteroidota bacterium
CTTGGCACCGGATCCTATTGCCATGGAAATTGACGATTACGGCAGAATATACCTTACCCGTACCAATCGCCAAAAAAACTCGGAATTCGATATTCGCGGACACCAGGATTGGATGACTCCATCCATATCCCTACAGACCGTAGAAGACAGAAGGCAATTTTTACGGGAGACCTTTGCCCCTGAAAAAAGCGCGGAGAATTCCTGGTTTCCAGACCTAAATGGGGACGGCCTGCACGACTGGAAAGATTTGACCGTGGAACAGGACGAGGTATGGATGTTGGAAGACAGTAATGCCAATGGCGTAGCCGATAAATCTACCCGTATCCTCTCGGACTTTAATGAAGAGATTACCGATGTGGCTGGAGCCCTAATGGTTCAGGATAATGAAATTTTTGTGGGTATAGGCCCGGATATGTGGCGCATAAAAGATACCAACGGGGATTTGGTCATGGATGAAAAGACCTCCATAGCCCATGGCTTTGCGGTACATATTGGCTTTGGGGCCCATGGCATGTCCGGAGCCACGATGGGACCAGATGGTAAGGTCTATTGGTCCATTGGGGATATCGGTGCAAGCATAACCACAGTGGAAGGGGAAAAACACCACTTGCCCAATCAAGGTATGATTGTACGCAGCAACCTGGACGGAACGGATTTTGAAGTGTTTGCCCGTGGTCTGCGCAATACACACGAATTTGTTTTTGATACCTACGGCAACATTATCTCCTCGGACAATGATGGCGATCATGCCGGGGAAAGCGAACGTTTGGTACATATTGTAGAGGGGTCAGATGCTGGATGGAGGGCCAACTGGCAATACGGGAAATATACCGACCCCAAAAACAATGGATATAACGTCTGGATGGACGAAAAACTCTATAAGCCCCGGTGGGAGGGTCAAGCAGCATACATTATCCCCCCTTTGGTCAATTTTCACAATGGCCCCACGGGAATGGCGTACAATCCGGGTACCGCCCTGGGCAAGGAGTGGCTAAATACCTTCTTTTTGGTAGAATTTGTGGGCGATCCCAGTCTTTCGCACATTTGGGCCTTTGACCTGGAGCCCCAGGGAGCCTCCTTTGCATTGAAATCCGAAAAGGATGTCCTAAGCGGGGTGTTGCCCACGGGATTGCGGTTTGGTCCGGACGGTGCCCTATACCTGGCGGACTGGATCAATGGATGGGGTACCAAAAATTACGGTAGGGTATGGAAATTGGATGTATCCCAAGGATATGACAACTTGGAAAAGGAACGCCTGGAAACGCAAAGGTTGATGACCATGGACTATGACGATGCGTCCTCTGAGACGTTGGTCGCCCTTTTGTCCTATCCGGATATGCGCATTCGGCAAAAAGCCCAATTTGCTTTGGCCAAAAGCACATTTTGGGGGTATAGGACGTTAAAGGAGGTAATTGTTGCGTCGGAGAATCAGTTGGCCCGTATCCATGCCGTTTGGGGTATAGGGCAGATTGCGGCCAAGAATATGGACAAGGCCAACCCTTTGTTGGATCTCCTTTCCGACCCGGACCCAGAAATTGTGGCCCAGGCAGCCAAGGTATTGGGCGATGTAAGATACCAAAAAGCGATTCCAGCATTGCTGCCGTTGTTAGGTCATACAAATGCCCGGGTACAATTCTACGCGGCCCAGGCGTTGGGGAGGTTGCGGGCAGAAGCGGCTATACCCCCCCTTTTGGCCTTATTGGCCAAAAACCAGGATAAAGACCTCTATCTGCGGCATGCGGGGGTTTTAGCTTTATCACGAATCGGGCAGGCCGATCCCCTGGTAGCCCTGATCAAAAGTCCGGATAGAAGTCTTAGAATCGCCGCAGTACTTGTTTTACGCCGATTGGGGGATGCCAGGATCTCCCGGTTTTTAAACGATTCGGACGAGTATATCGTTACCGAGGCGGCGCGGGCCATCAATGACGATTGGTCCATTCCCGAGGCTCTACCGGATTTGGCCAAAGTTCTTACCAAAGGGACGTTTAGCTCGGAACCCTTGTTGCGCAGAAGTATAAACGCCAGCCTCCGGGTAGGTGGCGAACAAGAACTTAAGAACCTATTGGCCTTTGCAAAACGGCCCAATGTTCCTGCCCCATTAAGGCAGGAAGCCTTGGAGGTCATCGGTACCTGGGGAAATCCTTCCGTACTTGATCGTGTGGACGGCCGTTTTCGGGGAGCAAACAAAAAAGATACCAGTACCATTCAAAAGGAAATTGAAGCCGATATTCCATTATTCTTAAATGATGAGGAAGGGGAAATAGTGGTAGGGGTCATACAGATCTTGGGAAATCTGGGGATAACCACCCATAACAAAAAACTGGAAACCTTCTTAAAAACCCATCCCAACATCTCCGTACGGGCCTCGGCCATGAAAGCATTGGGCAAACTGGCCCATGAAAATTTAGAGGGGGTGTTGGAAATTGGTATGAAAGATAGTAGCGAAAAGGTAAGGGCCGTAGCCTTGGGGTTTCTTGATAAAGCCGCTATAAGCAAAGCGAACCTATCACAAATTGTGGATCCCATATTTCGTAAGGGCTCCGTAGCGGAACAACAGAAAATGTTGGCCGTCTTGGCGAAAATGCCTTTGGAAAAAACCAGAAGTGTTTTAGGAGGGCTCATAAAGCGGGCAACTGCCAATAGGCTTTCCCCGGAGGTGACCCTGGACCTTATCGAGGCGGTAGAAGCCACAAAATCCAATGTTCTATTGGCCCAATTGCAATCGGTGAAAAATAGCGGCCATACCGTAGATTCCTATGCTGAGACCCTATATGGGGGGGATCGGGGCAAAGGAAAAAACGTATTTGCAAACGATCCAACAGCGCAGTGCGTGCGCTGCCATGCCCTTGGCGGGGTTGGTGGAAAAGTGGGCCCGCCCCTTGATAATATTGGAGCGATTCTCAGCAGGGAAGAATTATTGGAAGCACTCATTGAACCCAATAAGCGGTTGGCCCCGGGATATGGAAGTATTAGTGTAACGCTTACGGATGGTCAAAAAGTTATTGGTTTATTGGAGAAAGAGACCCATGAGGAGCTCGTTCTTAGAACTTCCAATGCGGAACCCCTGGAAATCCCCATTTCCCGAATTAAGGAACGAAAAAACCTCCCCTCCGCAATGCCCGCTATGGGCAAACTCATAACCAAAAGACAGCTTCGGGATCTCATGGAGTTTTTGGCAAATCTTAAGTCGAAAGATAAGTCCAGTTAGGCAATGTAAAGCCTGGGGATTGTGTTTGGAATGGGAGAAATAGCGGTCTTCTAAAAATCGGGTTGCGTACCCAGTCCATTTTTGGCCCTATTGAAATCTGTTATAATTTCCCGAATGATTTCCGAGGCCGGTAGAATACGATCTATTAGGCCGGAAACTTGACCTATTTCCAGCTCGCCTTCCTCCATATCACCAAGGAACATGCCTTTTTTGGCACGCCCGCGTCCCAGAAGTTTTTGCAACTGTTCTTTATTGGCTCCTTGCCCATAGGCTTTTTTCACATCTTGGTAAAACTTGTTTTTAAGAAGTCGTACCGGGGTCAGTTCCTTCAAAGTCAATTGGGTATCCCCTTCCCGGGCCGCTATCACTTTTTGCTTAAAGGAGCTGTGGGAGGAGGCCTCTTCACTCGTCACAAATCGGGTTCCAATCTGTACGCCATCCGCCCCTAAAGCCATGGCAGCCAACATGGCCCTTCCTGTGGAGATACCACCGGCCGCGAGTAAAGGGATTTGAATCTCCCGTCTTACCGCCGGTAGTAACACCATAGTGGTAGTCTCATCCCTTCCATTATGGCCCCCGGCCTCAAATCCTTCGGCCACTATGGCATCTACTCCAGCTTCATGGGCCTTTAGGGCAAATTTTACACTACTGACTACATGAACTACCGTTATCCCATTTTCTTGGAGACGGGAAGTCCAGGTTTTCGGATTTCCCGCCGCGGTAAAGACAATCTTCACTCCCATTTCCAGGATAATATCCATTAAGGCGTCAATTTGCGGATACAGCATAGGTACATTCACCCCAAAGGGCCTATGCGTAGCTTGCTGACATTTTTGGATATGTTCACGAAGTACTTCCGGATACATACTTCCGGCCCCAATTAATCCCAATCCTCCGGCATTGGAAACGGCCGAGGCCAAACGCCATCCACTGGCCCAGACCATGCCGGCCTGGACAATTGGATATTGCACTCCAAAAAGACTTGTAATGCGGTTTTCCATAAGTTCCGTGATTTCGGGGTTAAAAATAGGTCGCTTTATACGGTCAAATAGGGCCTAATCATATTTTTCGTAAAACGTTTAGCCCAACGGCACAAAACAGATCAATGTATCAGCAGTACCTGTTTCGCAATTTGTCGTCCTACGTCCCTGCCCTTTCATCCTATTTTAGAATAAGCAATCAACGTATAAATACCCTTTAAAACGAGGGAAACCAATGGCCAAAATGGTTAGGAAATCACCCCGGATCCCAGAAGCTCTTTGCCTTGATACCAAGCTACGAATTGTCCCTCGGTAATGGCGGACTGCTTTTGTTCAAAGTCCACATAAAGTCCTCCCACTACCTTGTACAAGGTTGCTTTTTGTAAGGGTTGCCTATATCGGATACGGGCAAAAACCTCCATACTACCGTCCACAGTCAAGGCCAGATCGGGGCGCACCCAGTGCAATTCATCCTCGGTCACGAACAAAGTCCTTCGGAACAGACCAGGATGCGTTTTTCCCTGACCGGTATATATAATGTTTTCCTCTACATCCGTCTCCACTACAAACAAAGGTTCCTTGGTGCCTCCAACATCCAATCCTTTTCTTTGCCCTTTGGTAAAGTAATGGGCTCCTTGGTGCTCCCCTACCACCTTGCCATCCTCCAATTGGTATACCGGTTTTTGCGACCTAGACCAAAGCTCTTCTTCCTTGCTGGCAAAGGAGCCTTCCTTCCTTTGGTATTGATCCAGAAGGAAAGGCAGTTCCACAATAGGGCCCTTTTTAGGCTGTAAGCGCTGTTGAAGAAATTCGGGAAGCCGCACCTTTCCAACAAAACAAAGTCCCTGCGAGTCTTTTTTTTCCGCTGTAATCAGTTGGTTCTGAAAAGCTATCCGACGCACCTCCGGTTTGGTCAGTTCCCCAATGGGGAAAAGGGTCTTGGCCAATTGCTCCTGGGATAGTTGGCACAAAAAATAGGATTGGTCCTTGTTCCCATCGATTCCTGCAAGAAGTCTATACGTTTCCGTTCCATCTGAATTCCGAAGGATATCTTTACGACAATAATGCCCTGTTGCTACGTAATCGGCACCCAACTTTAGGGCCATATCCAAAAAAACATCGAACTTAATCTCTCGGTTGCAAAGGACATCGGGATTTGGGGTACGCCCCTTCTCATATTCCCGGAACATATAATCCACGATACGCTCCTTATAGGGCGCACTTAAATCCACGGTCTGGAAAGGAATTCCCAATTTTTCCGCCACCATGAGCGCGTCATTACTATCCTCCAACCAAGGGCATTCGTCCGAAATGGTAACGGAATCATCATGCCAATTTTTCATAAAAAGGGCAATTACCTCATAACCCTGCTCCTTGAGAAGGTAGGCCGCCACACTGGAGTCGACCCCTCCTGATAGTCCTACTACTACTTTTTGCATCACCAAAATTTGGGCTACAAATTTACGAAATACGGGATAAAGTCTTAGGAACACGTTATGGGACTACATCGCCTTTTA
>JBCCZF010000210.1:0-5694 GCA_039188035.1 Bacteroidota bacterium
GATGCCGTTCACAGGCATAGCGGATCACGCGTTGAATGTTCTCGCGGGCCAGGTTCTCGGCAGGAAAAAATGGTCTTCACCGCCCATTACGTAAAGTGTGGGTATCTTTAAATCCACTGTCCTAAAAAAGCGGAGCAAGGGATTAATCTGGGAAGAAAGCCTAAACCACTTTAAAAACTCCTTTTGATACAATTTTTTGGCCTCATGTACCAAAACCTTTCTGGACTCCTTGTGATTACTATCCGGAAGCATCATAAAGGTAAAGAAACGATAGAGGTATATATAGGGGACCACATTCTTGACGAACCTCCCTAACCCCATCAAAAACCTGAACCGGAAATCCAACTTTAGGATAGCCCCGCCCATGACCATACTCTCAACACGATGCGGGTATTTTTCCGCCAAATTCCGTATCAAAACGGTGCCAAGGGAAATTCCGACAAAATGGGACTTCCCAATATTCAAATGGTCTATAACCTCTATAATGTCTTGCGTAATGGAGTCAAAACTGTAGGTTTCGCTAAATACGTCTCGGATTTGAGGTTTGGAATCCCCATGCCCCCTTAAATCGAGGAGCAATACATTAAAATGTCTTTTAAACTCCCGTACCTGTTTAAACCAAATGGAAGAACTGCCCCCTGCCCCATGGACAAAGGTCACCCAAGTTGGAGAATCCTTGTGAAGATGTGTTACGTAATTAAGCAAAGTGTTCTCGACTAAGCCCCTCTTTTTGAGGATAATTTGCAATATATGAATTCTTTCCAATGACCACATGGGTTTATCGCTTTTTTTGGGCACAAATACGGCTGTTTTTAACCTTTTCCTAAGGAATTTGTTAAAAAATGGTCAAATTACCCAGATATTGGCTGTAAGGCGCTCTGGACAAGCAACCAAAAACCTGTTTCATGCGTATATTTACATATAGAACAAAGTAGTTATGGAAAAGCAGTATTGTAGAGTAGGAACAGTGACCCCAATAGCTCATGGAAATGAGACCATTACCATGTTGGAGTACCAATATCAGCATTTTTTGGAAAGAGCTTCAATGGATAATGCCGATCAAAAATTACGTGGGTTTTTTGAGCTAAAAGCGCAAAAGATAAAAAAGCTGTTGGAAAATTTGGTGTAATCCCACTATTTCCACTCTTGCAGCTCCCGATCCATTTCTTTTTGAAGTGATAACGCCTTGGCCCCCGCTTGCTGGGCGAAATCAGCGTCTTGTGATGCGTAGATGATGCCCCGAGAAGAGTTTACCAAGAGCCCTACCTTTTCGTTGATCCCATATTTACAAACCTCGGAAAGACTTCCTCCCTGTGCCCCTACCCCGGGCACTAAAAGAAAACTATGTGGTATTATTTTTCGGATTTCCTCCAAATAGGATGCTTTTGTAGCCCCCACTACATACATGAGGTTTTCCGAATTCCTAGACGTCTTGGAGGTTTCCAATACCTGTTTGTACATTTCCCTACCCTCTACCGTCTTTACTTGAAAATCGAAAGCCCCGGTATTGGAGGTCAACGCCAATAAAATGGTGTGCTTTTCCGGAAAGGCCAAAAAAGGCTCCACGGAGTCCCGTCCCATATAGGGCGCCACCGTGATGGCATCAAAATCAAGGAACTCAAAAAAAGCCTTGGCATATCTTGTAGAGGTATTGCCAATATCACCCCTCTTGGCATCCGCAATGGTAAAAATCTCCGGATGTTCGTTATTTAAATAGGTTATGGTACGCTCCAAGGAACGCCAACCGCTAAGACCATAGGCTTCATAAAAGGCAACATTGGGCTTATAGGCCACACATAAATGGTGCGTAGCGTCAATAATGGCCTTATTGAACTCAAAAATGGGATCTTCCGTATCCAAGAGATGTTTGGGAATCTTCTCCAAATCCGTATCCAGCCCAATACAGAGAAAGGACTTTTTTTTGTAAATCTGATCGATAAGTGCCTGGGTGGTCATACTTCCGGTTTTCTAAAAGGTAGTAGGTTGATATGCTGGTAAAAACGATTTCCAAAGGTTGTCGACTGTGCCCGCTTGCCAACAAAGAAAGGCGCTAACCGGAAAACCATTAAAATATCTCAGAGGCTTCGCGAAGCTTTTCCGTGTTTTCCACCAGCATAAGCTCATCGATTATCTTTTGAATGTCCCCATTTACAATATTGGTCAAATCATACAAGGTAAGGCCAATACGGTGATCGGTAACACGGCCCTGGGGATAGTTGTACGTCCTGATCTTTGCGGAACGATCTCCACTGCTTACCTGGGAATTTCGCTTGGCGGCGTCCTCCTCCTGTTTTTTGGCCAGCTCCAGATCGTACAGACGGGAACGCAGCACACGAAACGCCTTGTCCTTGTTCTTGTGCTGCGACTTTTGATCTTGGCACTGGGCCACCAAACCTGTGGGAATATGGGTAAGCCGAACGGCGGAATAAGTAGTATTTACAGATTGCCCTCCGGGACCCGAGGAGCAAAAAAAGTCGATTCGTACATCCTTGGGATCTATCTGTACGTCGAAGTCTTCGGCCTCCGGAAGCACCATCACCGTAGCTGCACTAGTATGTACCCTCCCCTGGGTCTCTGTCTGCGGTACACGTTGCACACGGTGTACCCCGGCCTCGAACTTTAAGGTTCCGTAGACATCGGCCCCGGTAACCTCAAACTGAATTTCCTTGAAGCCCCCGCTGGTGCCTTCGCTCAAATCGATAACATTGGTCCTCCATCCTTTGGCCTCACAATATTTGGTGTACATACGGAACAGGTCCCCAGCAAAGATACTGGCCTCATCGCCTCCCGTCCCCGCACGAATCTCCATAACCACATCCTTGGCATCCTCCGCATCCTTGGGAATAAGCATCAATTTTATCTCCTCTTCCAATTGGGGCAGAGCCTCCTTGGCCTCTTCCAATTGCAACTTGGCCATTTCCAGCATCTCCGTATCCGAACCATCGGAAATAATCTCTTCGGCTTCTTTGATATTGTTGGTCAAGGTCACATAGCTATCCCGTTTCTCCACTAGGGCCTTTAGGTCGCTGTACTCCTTGGTCAGCTGTACGTACCGTTTCTGGTCCGCAATGACATCCGGTTGGATAATAAGGTCCGAAACCTCGTCAAAACGCTGTTTTACAATATTCAATTTATCGATCATATCCTAGGTCACTGGGAATGCGAATTTACGATAAATTTGTACATTTATTCAAAACAGGAACTCTTGGGATATATGCTCCTTCAGTCACGCACCTACCGGTTGTGCTTCCTTTTTTATAGGAAGTTTTTGTTACCTGGGCTATTACTCACGGTTCTGTTTTTGTCCTTTGGCTCACCTTTGTCCTACCTCCTTTTACTAAAACTTATCCTTTTTGTCTTTGCCTATTCGCTTAATTTTGAAGTGCGCCTCAGCGCAGGTTTTGCTTTTTATCAAAATTTTGGCCTTGGCCGAATTTTCCTTTTTGTAATGGGTTTTTTAACGGATATGGCCCTTACCCTACTACTTTATCAAATATCCCGACTGTTTTGAAGTTGGAAATTGATGGTGTTGAGCTGCTTTTTGGTAGTAAAAAAATCTTGAATGGTGTATATCTAATGGCCCAAAAAGGCGAGATAACCGGCATTCTGGGCCGCAATGGCAGCGGGAAGACCAGTTTGTTACGCATTATCTTCGGGAGCTTGAAACCCAAATACAAAAATGTACGTATCAATGGGGTATACCAAAAGGGAGCACTCTTCCGAAAGGGTAAAGTGGCCTATTTGCCCCAATACCAACTACTTCCCAAAAACATGCGTATTTCTACAGCTTTTAGTATCTATGGGGTTGCCTGGGAGGTCTTTGTTAGCGATTTTCCATCCTTCGCCCCGTATAAGAACGTAGGTGCCGGGAAACTCTCTTCCGGGGAGCGCCGTGTAGTAGAAACCTATTTGACCTTGTTTTCCGGGAAGGAAATTATCCTTTTGGACGAACCTTTTTCATATATAGCGCCTATTTATGTGGCCCAGTTCAAAACGCTGCTGCGGGAACGTAGATCAAAGTGCACAGTACTCGTTACCGATCATTTTTATAGGGATATCCTGGAAATTAGCGATTCGGTGTATTTTTTGAACCAAGGGTATTCCAAAAAGGTACGTTCCCAGGAAGATTTGGAACGGGAAGGCTATGTACTACCCCGCTAAACTATTGCCCTACAAAGGTAGTCCCCAGGGTCATGATCAAGGCGTTTAGGCCGTTGCTGCGGTCATAGGCGTTTATTCTTAAATCGACGGCCTTTAACCCAAAGGTGAAAAGCTTGGCCCTGGCAAAAATATCCTTGTATCGAAATCCCATACCATATTGGTGCGATGTATATTGGGAAAGGTCGTAATCCGAAGTATAAAATTCCAAGGTAGAGAGTGCCTCCTCCTTAGGGTAAAAATACTCGGCCGCCGTCTGTGTATACCATCGGTATAGGGGATAGAGCGTAAATTTATCGTTGAGCTTTATGGGAATTTCCACGCTAGCCGTATGCGCCGTAACGCCCCAATCGTCCGTATAAAACCGATAATAGGAACGAAGCAGTAAAAAGTCGTTCACAAAGTAGTTCACACGAGCTCCCAAAGGCAGCTTCACCCGGCTTTCGGGTAGTCGTTCCACATCATCGGCCAGTTGAAAATCGTCAATAAAAAAATCATCCCTATCCCCAAAATATACCCTTTGGAAAGGGGTGCTCAACAATCCCTGCTGAAGCGCAAAATCAGCAAAAACCGATGCCTGGATCCTTTTTCCCAAAATCTGGGAAAACCCAAGGGAAAAGGAATAGGAGTTCCTGTTGACTTGGTCAAATGGGACAAACATAGGGAGATATGTTCCATTCCCGGATAAGCGATTGTCAAAAAAGCCTTGCCTTAGTTCAATCGGATATTGGGGATCCCATTGATCAAAATATACATTTGCTGAAAAGGAAACCTCCGTATTCCTTTCATTGAACCTTTTGCGATATCCCCCTCCAAAACCGAATGAGGAATAGTCGTACTCCGAGGATACATAGGCATTTACATCCCAAGTGGAATTACGATCGTCCGAACTATGCGTATACGACGGATTAAAATGTACCAATTGATCTTTCCGGGAAGCACCAGACGAAGCACTAAAGGGGCTCACGGGCCTATTGGCATCGCCGTCCAAGGGATTCACATTACTGGATGAGGCCGAGGTATAGGCCGAAATACCCGCATCTACCGTAAGTACATCATCCTCATTAATGGGAAGGCTAATTATAATGGAGGAAGTGGCGTCGGTAAGTTCCTCCGTACCCTGGCCGCCCGTAACGGCTGCATTATCCCCATCCTGCCCATAGTAACTAAAGAGCAAATCAATCTCGGCGGCTTCCAATACGCGTTTTTTATAGCTCGTGGAAGGTTGCTGTGCATACCCCAAATTGATACAGGAGAGCCAGAAAATATAGGGCATAAGCCTTAGGGCATAGCATTTTTTTGGAGGAAAGGAATCCCAATTCGGATAGCCAGCGGAACCCAATCCCAAATTCCGTATCGCGGACGAAAACAGGATACCAAAGGGTCGCTTGCAAAGGTTCCTGCCTAGCATTTATGTATTTTTACTTTGGGACTTCTCCAATTCGACATATCTTCAAACTAACCGCCTCAAACGTAATTAACCTCCCTGGTTGGCCGTGCATCGTGTTTAAGGGGAAACTCTATGCCCGCCTTTAC
>JBCCZF010000211.1:0-5686 GCA_039188035.1 Bacteroidota bacterium
CCCCTGCCTGGTTCATAAGGGCCAAATGTTTGTTAATGGTAATGGCATCAGGGGTAGTGAGATTCGTGGGATATTCCATATCGTCCACCATAATCCGAATTGTGGAGATAAGGCCCACTTTATAACCCGCTTTTTTAAAGAGTTGATACAACAGGCTACTTACCGTAGTCTTCCCATTTGTCCCGGTAACCCCAACGAGGTTCAGATTTTTGGAGGGGTTGTCAAAATAATTGGATGCCATAATGGACAAGGCACTGTTTCCGTTCTGCACTTCCACATAGGTGGCCTCCCTTGTTATGTTTTGAGGGAATTCTTCGCATATGATTGTGGAAGCACCCGCTTCCAACGCCTTGTCTATAAAGCGATGGCCATCAACCACGGAGCCCTTAATTGCAATGAACACATCGTTCTTGGCCACCTTACGGGAATCAAAATGGATCGCATTAATGGAACGATCGGTAGTACCGTTCACCGCGATAATACCCACTCCATATAATATGTCCTTGAGTGATTTCATGAGAGCTCCAAAACGATTTTGTCCACCTTTTTTAAATCCGTACCTTGGGAAACGGATTGTCTTTTTACCCTACCGTTCCCCTTAACTTCGACCTGTATTCCTAGGTTTTCCAGGATGGCCACGGCATCCATTCCGCACATTCCCCTTACATTGGGTACCCCTTTGTGCTTTTTTCCAGCCCAGACATAGTACTCCTGGAAAGAGGAGTTAAGGGCTTCATTTTCCAAATCCCCCATATCTACCTCATCCATAAGGGGAGAAGTGGCATATACTTTTTGCGCTACGGATTTAAAGACGGGTCCCGAAACATCGGCCCCATAATAGCCAACACTCTTGTCCGGTTCGTGGATGACCACAATACAGGAGTATTTAGGGTTATCCCGGGGAAAATATCCGGCAAAGGAGGAGATATACCTTAATTTATCGGGATCCTTGGCGGCGTAGTGCTTTTGTGCCGTCCCCGTCTTTCCCGCCATTGAAAAACTAGGCGAGTACAACTTATGCCCAGTACCGTGTTTTTTGGAGACCACATTGCCGAGCAGATGTTTTACCTGTTTTATAGTTTCCGGTGAACAGATTGCCGGTACAATGACTTCCTTGTCAAACTTTTCGATAGTGGTATTCCATTCCTTTACTTCTTTAATAAGTCTGGGTTTCACCATTTCCCCGTCATTGGCAATGGCATTGTAGAAGGTGAGGATCTGCAAGGGTGTCATGGAAACCTCATAACCGTAAGCCATCTGGGCCAGGGATAATCCGGACCATCCCTTGTCCCCCGGGTTTCGGAGCACGGGTACTCCTTCTCCCTTAATGGGCAGCCCCAAGGGTTTGTGCAATTGCATGTTCTTGAGTCCATCCACATACTTTTGTGGATCTTCATTATACCTGTTGTGAATCATTTTGGCAAAGGCCGTATTGGAGGACACTTCAAAAGCCTTGGCCAATGAGACTTCTCCATAACCTCCAGGTTTGGAGTCCCTGACCCTATGCCTGTAAATGCGCCAGGAGCCTTTTTCGGTATCCATTACCGTACTGGTGTCCACTACTTTGTCCTCCAGGGCGGTAACCAGGTTCATAAGCTTAAAGGTGGATCCAGGCTCATGGGATTCCCCAACGGCATAATTAAGCCGCTCATAGTACTTCCCGTCCTGTGTACGACCTAAATTGGAAATGGCCTTTATCTCACCTGAAGCGGTTTCCATGACAATCACACAGCCATGGTCCGCCTTATATTTTTCCAGTTGGCCCAAAAGCGCATGATGGGCAATATCCTGGATAGTGATGTCAATAGTAGAGACTACATGATACCCGTCACGGGGTTCCACAATGTTATCCAGGCCAATGGGTTTCCAAAGATCATCCCCGATTTTTTGTTTTAGGCGCTTACCTTCCTTGCCTCTAAGATATTCCCCAAAGGCACCTTCCAGACCTACTCGGGTATAGTGCCCTTTTTCATCTTTGCGTTCATAGCCTACACTTCGCTCCGCAATCTTTCCCAAGGGATGCTCCCTTATGGTGTTCTGTTCCACAATAATCCCTCCTGTATTGGGCCCTTTTTCAAAAAGGGGAAAGGACTTCACTGCCAAATGCTGGGAGTAATCCAGGTTACGTGCAATTAGGGTATACCTATGCCCTATGGCCTTGGCTTTCCGTAAAATTTGCTCATAGTACCCGGGTGATTTCCCCAATAGCTCCCCAAGGGAACGTGCCAGGGCACCAACATGCTTTTCAAAGAGCGCATCCTCCACGGTAACGGCATCAAAACGTATGGTATACTTGGTCACCGAAGTAGCCAATAAACTACCATCTTCTGCGTAGAGGTTACCCCTAATGGGTTCTATGGTACAAAATTGCTCCGTTCGCTTTTGACCCATCTCCCGGAACTTGTCCCCGTGTATCATCTGGATCTTGACCAACTTAAAAAGTACGGTAGCTGCGAATACGATAAGAAATCCGCTTACCAAATAGAGACGTTTGTGTATGTATGATTCCGTAACAGCCACTATTTCGTATTGGTAGAGGTTACTTTTATTTTATTGGGAGGATTCTCAGAGGGGTACAGTCCTTTGCCCTCCACAATCTGGGTTACCGTAGATTCTAACTTAAGGCGCTGTACATGGGAACGCATATCCACGTATTCGCTACGCAGTTCCTTGACCCTTTCGTTCAGGTCTGTAATCTCATGCACTTTCTTGTCCGCACTATGGGAGCTTCCAATCATGACCGTAGCCAAAAAGGAGGTAAAAATGATAAACAGCCAATTCCTTGGGGCATCATCGCTAACCAAAAACTTACCCTTTAAAATGTCCAGAAAACCTTTTTTCATTTTGTTGGTTTGGTGTTATCCTCTATTCTTTCGGCTATCCGCAACTTGGCACTTCTAGCCCTATTGTTCTTCTTGATTTCATCAGCAGAAGCTACGATCAAGGAACCTACTTTTTTCAGGGGGACATTTCTATTGCCATAAAAATCCTTTTCCGCCTCCCCCTGGAACTTCCCTTCCCGGATAAATCTTTTTACCAGACGATCTTCCAAGGAGTGATAACTTATTACGCACAACCTGCCCTCGGGAGCCAAAAGGTTTGGAACTTGCATCAAGAACTCCTGAAGGGCTGCCACTTCCTGGTTCACCTCTATGCGAATGGCCTGGTATATTTGCGCAAGTATCTTGTGCTCCTTGTTTTTAGGCAGGTATCTTTGCAACACCTCTTTCATTTGCGTAGTAGTGCGTATGGGTTTTTTTTGCCTTTGTTGGATTACCGTATTGGCCAAAGCTTTGGCGTTCCTTAAATCGCCATATTGAAAAAAGAGCCGTTGCAATTCCTCAAACCCATAAGTGTTTACCACATCATAAGCGGTTAACTCTCCCCGTTGGTCCATCCTCATGTCCAGATGGGCCTCAAAACGGGTAGAAAAACCGCGTTCGGCCACATCGAATTGGTGGGACGAAACCCCAAGATCTGCCAAGATTCCATCTACTTTTACAATGCCATAGAACTTTAAAAACTGCGCAACGTACTTGAAATTTCCATCGATCAGGGTAAACCGCCCATCCGGAATACCATTCTCCAAGGCATCCCTGTCCTGATCAAAGGCCCACAATTGCCCACTGCTACCCAGTCCTTTTATTATTTCCTTTGAATGTCCGCCCCCGCCGAAGGTGGCATCCACATAAATTCCATCCTCCCGTATATTGAGCCCTTCCAGAGACTCCTCTACCAGTACCGGGTTATGATACATCGGCCTTGGGTTTTTCACTACCCATCACCTTTCTGGCCAAAGCTGTTTTCTCATCTACTGGAGCATCAATGGTTTGCTCATACAGGGCCTTATCCCATATTTCCAAATTTCTATTTATGGTAGCCAAGACCACATCCTTTGTAATTCCAACTGTAATCATAAGGCTCTTTGGAATCAACAACCTTCCGGACCCATCGATTTCCACCGGACGCAAACCAGCCGTATACTTGCGTATAAAGTCCAAGTTATCAGGCTCGTACCTGCTTTTGGTATTTAATTCCTGGCTCACCGTCTTCCATTCCTCCAAAGGAAAGAGCTCCAGACAATCATTGTACATGGACCGCTTAATAACAAAACCCTGATCGCGAATAGGTTCCATCTGGTTCAGTAGTAAAACAGGAAGTTTTACCCTGCCCTTGGCATCTGCCTTGCAGTCGTATGTTCCAAAGAAATAAATATCCAAAGTATGCTAGCTCTACTTCTACAACTCAAAGATATAGAAATTATTACCACAATTACCCACAAAAAAACATATAATTGCCAAAATTTATCCAATTCAACCCACAAATGCCCACCAATCTTTAAAACCCATCCCAATTTCCCACTTGACCTTCAGTATTCCCCGATCCCGTCTGGGGCATTCAAATTGGCTGATGGAGACAGGTACAAACTTTGGGTAATGGGAATATTACCAAGTGGTTTAGGCGAACATGAAAATTTGTTCTAACTTGTCCTCTGAAAGTTTAGGCCGTTCTGTGGTTTACTTTTTGAATTTGTAGTGCAGCCATGAATATTTCAAATACTGGTAATAGTCTGCCCAGGTGGCGATTCCCGCGTAAAAGGAGTCAATTTTCACTTCTGCTCCTTGCCTTACTATTGGTTTCCCCTATTCCCTGCGCCGCCCAGTCCAAAAAGGATTTGAGCTCCTATTACAACCTTTTCGATTCCATTATCGGTATCGAAAATTTAGAAATACACTACGGTGAGGTATATGTGGAAAAACACCGGACAAAAAGCAAGAAAACAAAGTTTTTTCCTTCTCCGAATTTTATGTTGGGCAGTGTGGTTTTTAATGGTTTGCCTTATTATTCGGTAAATCTGAAATACAATGTGTACGAGGATGAACTTCTCATGAAAATAGCCAACCGTCTGGGCGGGGAAATATTACAGGTATACAAGGATAAAGTAAACAGTTTTGCTATGGGTAATCATAGTTTTGTAAAAATAGAACCCCGTAAAACAAGCAATAAAACGATAGAATCTGGTTTTTATGAAATCCTTCTGGAGCTCACGGTTTCAGACCTGTATAAAAAACATCGCAAACGGTTGACCGACACCTTGGGGGAAAATCTGATCTTTTATGAGTTTGAAGATCTAAGCCCGGAATTTGTTGTGTATTCCCGTTCCGATTATCATAAGGTTCAAAGAATAATGGATCTGAAAGGTATCTTCCCTGAATATACCGAGCAGTTGGGCAACTTCGTAAAAACATTGCCTCCCGATTCCAGTTTTGAAGACCATTTAAAGACTACACTTATATTCATAAACACCCTTATAGCCCCCGAAAAGGATAATCCTATCATGGAATGAGGCTTCTTCTTTTTTCCTTGATTGCCATTGTCCTATGGTTTCAACGATCCCCGGCCCAAACGGAAACGGGAAACTTGAGTCTTTCCTTCAAAGACCTTACCCGTTTGGAGGTCTTGGAGAAAATTGAACAATCCACGGGGTATCGTTTTTACTTTGTAACCCAATGGCTGGGCGAAGATCGGATATCGGGAACCTATGAGCGTGTTTCGTTGAACACCCTTCTTGAAGATGTTTTTAAGGATACGGTAATCAACTTTTTTATACTGGACGATCAAACCATAATCCTCACCCCAAACACGGTAATACGAGATCAGCTGCATCCCAGCTTTTATGAGGACA
>JBCCZF010000212.1:0-5685 GCA_039188035.1 Bacteroidota bacterium
AAAACATGCAAAACGGGTCGTTTTGTATGTAGCGGTAGTGCCATAACCATTTCATCGGATACGATTTAAACATCCCTTATGGATTTTTCCTGGAACAAAGCACAATTAGCGTTTAAAGAGCAGGTGAAGGATTTTGCCCAGAACGATCTGGGCGACAACCTAATGGAAGCCGATAAAAAATCCCTTTTTTCAGGAGAGGATTGGAAAAAATGCGCAGGTTTTGGTATACAGGGGCTTGCCTCGGTCAAGGGATATGGTGGGCAACAGGATACCATAAATCTATTGACCGCCACCTTGGCGATGCAGGCCATGGGATATGGCTGTAAGGACAACGGACTACCTTTTGCCCTAAATGCCCAAATGTGGACGGTACAAAAACCCATTCTAAAGTTTGGTTCGGATTTCCAAAAGAAACGCTTTTTGAAACCTATGGCACAAGGGGAAAAAATAGGTTGCCATGCCCTTACGGAACCCCAGGCGGGCTCCGATGTCTTCAATTTAAGCACCACAGCAAAAAAAGTTGAAGGCGGGTACCTCTTAAATGGGAGGAAATGCATGATTACCTTGGCCCCGATTGCCGACATAGCGCTCGTATTTGCCAATAGCAGCCCCAAATTAGGGAAATGGGGACTTAGTGCATTTATAGTAGAAAAGGGATTACCGGGTTTTACACAGGGGCCCAACGAGGAAAAAATGGGAATGCGCACCGTACCCTTTGGTGAGCTGATTTTTGATGATTGCTTTGTGCCTGTGGAAAATTTGCTAGGAAAGGAAGGGGCCGGTTGGGGTATTACCAACTACACCCTGGAGTACGACCGTTGTTGTATCCTCGCCAGCCAGCTAGGAAGCATGGAACGCCAGTTGGAGGAAAGCATAGATTTCGTAAAACAACGCAAACAATTTGGAAAGTCAATAAGCGAATTTCAGGCGGTGAGCCACCGGATTGCCAATATGAAACTACGGCTTGAAACCTCGCGGCTTTTACTCTATCAAGTGGCCTGGCTAAAACATCAGGACAGACCTGCCATGATGGAAGCAGCACTTTTAAAGCTACACCTTGGGGAGAGTTTTGTAGCCTCTAGCCTGGATGCCATTCGTTGTAATGGCGGCAGGGGATACATTTCCGAAAACGGGGTCGAACGAGATCTTAGGGATGCCGTGGGAAGTGTGCTGTACGCAGGAACCTCTGATATTCAACGCAATATCATAGCAAATCTCATGGGATTGTAATGGAAAGACAAAGAATACAGACCCTACCGAATGCCATTGAGTTGGCCTCAGTGCGATATCCCCATAATGAAGCCTTTCGGTTTGGGGACAAATCGCTTACTTATGCCGATTTAAACCATAAAGCCGACCAGTTGGCCGCTTGTCTTCACAAGTTAGGGATAAACAAAGGCGATCGCGTAGGAATTTATATGTTTCGATGTTTGGAGTGCGCCGTTGCCGTTTACGGCATTATGAAGGCCGGGGCTGCCTTTGTCCCCATAGATCCCTCCCTTCCCATTTCCAGAGTTGAATTTCTATTGAAGGATTGCGGTATCCAACACTTGGTGACCCATCCCAATCTAAAGAAAAAACACCGGAGAATCCTTGAATCAAATACTTCCCTAAAATCCATGATAGGGATTTCGGAAAACTATCCCCTGAATACAATTTCTTGGGAAACGGTCTACAGAACATCCCTTAAAGAATATTCAAAAGTAGCCCTGCAGGGGGATGATCTTGCCTATGTCATGTATACCTCTGGATCTACAGGGTACCCCAAGGGCATTATGCATACCCATTTTAGTGGACTTAGTTATGCCCGCCTATCGGCAAAACAATTTGGACTTACTTCCAAAGATCGCTTGGCCGGTCATGCGCCCTTACATTTTGATATATCCACTATGGGCTATCTGTCAATACCAGTGGTAGGGGCCACTACGGTTATTATTCCAGAGGCCTATACAAAGATGCCGGTAAGTTTGGCGCAACTGATCGAAAAAGAACAGATAAGCATATGGTATTCGGTCCCCCTTGCCCTAGTACAGTTGTTGGAAAGTGGGGCCATGGCCAACAAAACGCTTTCCTCGCTTCGCCTTGTCCTATTTGGGGGCGAGGTATTTGCCAACAAATATTTGCGGCAATTCATGGAACTTTGCCCCCAGGCAGACTTTTATAATGTGTATGGCCCAGCCGAGGTGAACCAGTGCACCTGTTTTCAGGTGAAAGAACTTCCTTCAACGAGAACTGTTATCCCCATTGGGATCGTTTGGGACGAGACCCGCTACATGATTCTTGATGAAGATGATAATGAAGTGGACATCGGGCAAGTGGGGATACTCGCAATTCATTCCACTACCATGATGCGCGGGTATTGGAACAATCCCACACTTACCTCAAAGTCGTGGTACACACATATTGAACATGGGAAACCTATAACGTTTTACAGGACTGGAGATCGGGTAAAAGAGCTTACCGATGGCAACCTGGTCTTTATGGGCAGAAACGATCGCCAGGTAAAAATACGGGGATATCGTATAGAAATCGACGAGATCGAAGCCGCCCTCTTACAACATCCGGATGTTGTTGAGGCAGCAGTTGTGGTCCTGAATGAAACCGATAGGAAAAAGAAGATTATGGCTGCACTCATATGCGGTAAAGGCCATACTACCAATGAAAAGGAAATAACGGCACACTGTCGATCGGTGTTGCCTCCCTACGCTATTCCGGGAAGTATTGAATTTAGGAGTATCCTCCCTAGGACCGGTTCGGGAAAAATAGATCGAAAAGAAATTGCAAAAACACATATCGACTCTTGGAATGGATAAGATTCTTATTGATTATATCACGGACGAACTGACCCATGAAACACTGGACGATACCTTAGAGACTACGGACGACCTCTTGGGCAGTGGAATCCTGGATTCCCTCGGTATGATGAAGCTGATTCTTTTTATAGAGGAACGGTTCCAGGTAAAGGTGCCTCCCGAGGATATGATTATCGAGAATTTTATGACCGTAGGGCACATCACGGAGTATTTACAAAAAAATGACGGTTGAAGGAGAAGGGCAACATAGTGATGCAGGGACTCACCCAGGGACAATTGGCCATCTATGCCGGGCAACGTTTACACCCGGAGGTTCCATTATACAACATGGCCCATTCCTTCGAAATTCCGTTGGCCATTGACTTGGCGGAATTCCAACGGGCATTCCAAAGTGTCATTGCCGAGTCCGATGCCTTGCGTACCGTATTCATTGAGGAAAAAGGGGACGTCTATCAAACTGTAAAGGCCGCTATTGCCTACACCCTTGAGCATTTGGATTTTTCCTCAAAGGATAGGACATATATACAAGAATGGCTCAGCAACCGGAGTCGGATGAATTTTGACCTTTCGGAACGATTGTTCGATTCCGTCCTTTTAAAAATGGGGCCAGATCGTACAATCTGGTTCTTGAACGTACATCATTTGGTTACGGACGCCACCTCCTCTACCCTACTATACAAAAGGACGTTGGTACATTATTTTGGTACTTTGGAATCCCAGGCAGGGCAAACCTTTCCAAAGTATCAGGAGTATGTCGCCTACGAAACCAGGTTACGGTTGCAAGAATCCAATTTTCCTGTCCAGGAATATTGGAACGTCAAGACCAAGGAACTACTCAACGTCCCCCCATTGTATGGAAACAATGAAACCGTGCGATCTACCCATTCCGAGCGGGTAGCGCTAACCTTGGGGCCAAATCGTGCCCAAAAACTAAAGCAACTCGCATTATTACCGGAAATACGTTCCTTTACCCCTAACCTCACCCTCTTCAATCTGTTTGCCACCCTGCTGTTCGCTTTTATTCATAGAGTAAGTGGTCAAAAAAAGTTGGCTTTGGGAGCTCCTGCCCTAAATAGGCCAACTAAAGCATTCCGAAAAACCCCAGGGCTATTTATCGAAATCTTCCCTTTGGTAAGCCAAGTGGAGGACACGGACAGCTTCATGTCCCTTTTGGGACGCATAAAACTGGAGACCAACGATTATTTACGATATGCCCAACCCGGCGGAGCCACTCCCCAAGTGAGTAAGAGTTTTAACGCCGTGCTCAATTATATTACGGCCAGTTTCGATGATATGGAAGGGATTTCCGCAAAATCCGAATGGATACATCCGGGACATTGTGACCCGGCCCATCATCTTCGATGCCATGTTTATGATTTTGATGCCTCAGGAAATATTCACGTATACTTTGACCTAAACGAAAAGGTTTTTGGGCCGATACTCCGACAAGCAATGCCCCAACATTTCCTAAATCTTTTGGATGCCCTTTTGGAAGATATCCATCAACCGCTTACCCGCGCTTCATTGATTACGGAAAACGAGCGCCAAGTGGCTTTATCCACAACCTCTCCACCCAAGATACCATTACAATCCGTTATGGCCCAATTTGAGCGTCAGCTCGAAAAGAATCCCGATGGGAAAGCCCTTGTGCACAATGGCACTATCGTGAGCTACAGGGAACTCAATGATCGGACCAACCAATGGGCCAACCTCCTAAAGAAGAAAGATGTAGTACCTGGGGACAACGTATCGCTATATTTGGAGCGAAGCCCGGAATACATTATTGCCGTCCTCGCCACGTTAAAACTTGGAGCCAGTTTTGTCCCCATCGCTTCGGATCAACCCAAGGACCGGGTAGCGCATATTCTCGCCGATTCCAAAAGTAAGGCTCTTGTTTCGAACAGTAGACGCATTGATAAGGGGATAGATGTTCCGGGGATTACGCTAAATGTAGATTTATTGGGTGAGGAAATAAAATCGCAAAGTATTGATTTCCAATCCGTAAAAACGAAAATGGAACACCCGGCGTATCGTATCTACACGTCCGGCACGACGGGAAAACCCAAAGGGGTAGTTATTCCCCATTCCGCCTTGGCCAACTATCTTAATTGGGGCAAGGCATATTACGCCTTGGACGATCCGTTCCATTTTCCCTTGTTTACGTCGATAAGCTTCGACCTTACGCTTACCGCCACCTTTATGCCTTTGATATCCGGGGGGACATTATATATATACACTGAAAATTTTATGGGACCCGATGTCTCACTGCTGCAGGTAATCCAAGAAAATAAGGTCAATAGTATAAAGCTTACCCCCTCCCACCTGGCACTACTCGAGGGTATTGATGTTTCCAAATCCCTACTGCGACTTATGATAGTAGGTGGGGAAGATTTTAAGAGCAAGCTGGCCCGCTCCGTTACGGATGCCCTAGGGAAGGATTTAGGCATATACAACGAATACGGCCCTACGGAAGCCACAATAGGTTGTATTGTACAAAAGTACGATGGAAAACGGCACCTAGGCCCCTCGGTTCCGATAGGCCGGCCGATTCAAGGCATACAAGCCTTTGTCCTGGATGCCCATGAAAACATGGTACCCCAAGGTGTTATAGGGCGGTTGTTCCTGGGTGGTGCCGGATTGGCACATGGATATACGAATACCCAGCTAAGTAAGCAGCGGTTTATGGATAATCCATTCCTACCGGGTTCCAAAATGTACGACACCGGGGATATGGTCCGATGGAATCAGCAAGGCGAATTGGAATATCTGGGACGGGTGGACGAACAAGTAAAATTGAACGGCTTCCGCATTGAACTTTCGGATATTGAACATAAACTTGGGACACACCCCGCTGTGGAACAGGCCGCTGTGG
>JBCCZF010000213.1:0-5684 GCA_039188035.1 Bacteroidota bacterium
GTATAGGGATTTTCGCATATGTCCCTTGATTTGCTATGATTTGCGATTCCCGGTCTGGAGCAGAAATACGGAGGAGTATGATGTGTTGCTCTATGTGGCCAATTGGCCCAAAACCCGTATTGCGGCATGGGATGCCCTGTTAAGGGCCAGGGCCATTGAAAATATGGCCTATTGTGTAGGTGTTAACAGGGTAGGGAAAGATGATTCCGGGTATGAATACAACGGCCATTCCGCGGTTTATGACGTACTGGGGGAAAAGTTGGCATTCTCCGAGATAGAAGAGGTATTATATGTTACTTTGTCCAAGACCGAAATAAGGTCACATCGTGATAAACTGGGGTTTTTAAAGGACAGGGATTCCTTTAATCTAATAGAATAAAGGTTTCCTGCAACTCCCAGTTGGCCCTCAGCTCTATAGGATTGGGATAGTAGGTGACTTTTTCCGGTTGTATCCGCTTTAAATAATTTCCCGTATCCCATTGCCCATTTTTATTGCGATCGAAAATTACCCGGACGAGATAGGAGGAAGGCTCCAGAGTAGTAAACTCGAATAATTGAGGCTCTTCGGCATAGATTTCATTTACCGTCTTCCCCTTGGTATCGGTCAATTGGACCAATAAGGGGTAATCATAGGGATCTGCGGTAACGTTTAGGGTAAGATTGCCGTAATCCGCAAGACTTTTGGTTCTCAATGTATAATTTAGGGTATCATTGGTCTCGCCGAAAAGATCGGTGATGGCACCCGGTAAAAGTTGTAGGGCATAATTTTCGTTGGGGGCAATATCAAAGGCAATATCCACCTTATTTTCAGTACGGTCCAGGGAGGCGGTAAAGACCATGGGAATCGAGTCCTTGACCAACATGCTCATCTGTAGGGTATCAATTGTTTCCAGAGGAGTGTTGGCCCTAATAAAAAAAGGATCGTTAAAATCCAGGGAACCACTTTGGTTGGGGACCAGGGCCAGGGAATCGAACGCTACTTTCCTGCTTTTTACCGTAAAAGTGTCCTGCACTTTCAGTTTTTCATTGGTAACTGTAAAAATAAGGGAATCCCTTTCAAACGGGGTGAACCAAAAATTCAGGCTATCCCTATCATACTCCTTCAAAATCCGGGTTCGAACGGTGTCCGGAACTGGGCTTAGTGGAGTAATGGCAATGTCCTCGCCGTCGCCGTAATACCCAAAAAGAATCCGGTTTTGCGCAACCAGACTCGGAACGGATGCGGCATAATCAGGGACTTCTTTAAATAGGGTCAGTAGATAAATGGAATCCGTGGGAAGGCTAATGGTATCCTGGAGAAATGCGATTTTGTCCGCCCCTTGATCAAAAACATTGTTCTTTGCTTCGTCCTTTAGCCCAAATAAGGCGTATTTTCCTTCCTTGAGGTTTCTAAGATTGAATATGATGGTGCTGTCCAAGGTGTTGGTGATGTAGTTGGGCGGTCTTTGATAAATGGTGGAATCGGTATATGCTGTATCCAATTCATACAACATCACACTTATAAATTCATCCGCCTCCTTCGTATAGGCATCCTTGACCACCCCTGTAAGGTTAAGGGAATCTATATAATCCCCTGTAGAGAAAACATAGGTGAGAAAACTATTGGGGTTCCCCTCGTTGTTGTCCGTAATACTTTGTCCAAAATTAAAGGTGTAGGTGGTATTTTCCTTAAGTGTATCCTTAATGCGAATTTCCACTACTTTATCCGCCCCGCCCTGCGGACTGATCTCGGGGAGATATTTTAGGGGAGGGGATACAATGAGCTGTTCCTGTACACTTTTCAGCTTTACGTATTCATCAAAGTAAAGTTTAATGACCTTGGCATCAAAATTAACGGACATGTTTTCCGGATCCGCCCGTAAAAGCACAGGAGGATCAACATCCTTGGGACCTCCGGTAGGATTGCCCCGTCTTGCACACTGGAAGAGCGCCGTTGTACCACAAATTAAAAATAGGCAGGCCAATATTCGCTTCACTAGGCAATGATTTTTGCAATGACAAAGAAACGATATTTTTCCCTTAAGAAGCTGTTAAGGAATTTATGGACTGTTCTAGACGCTTGGGATCGTTGTCTATTTCCCATGCGGGAATACACGCGACCTGGGAGGCGTTACGTGCGCCGGGAATACGGAAAAGTCCCCTACTGTCCTTTATCAAAAAAGGTCCTAGGGCACGACCGCCATACTGGTTAGATAAATACGCGTGCCCGGGGCCTCTTGGAGTGCCCTTGCACAGATTTCCATAGTAGCCCCTGTGGTAATTACATCGTCTACAAGAAGTACATTTTTATGGGCGATCAAGTCCGGTTCCCTAAGGATGTAAAGCTTACGATCGTCGTGCCATCGGGCCCATCTGCCTTTCTTGGTCTGCGTTTTGGTGTTTGCGGTCTTTTGAAGTACTTGTTCCGTATAGGTGGCGTTCAAGTGCCAGGCGAGGCGTTGCGCGTATTGGGCCACCTGGTTGTACCCCCTTTGCCGTAGTTTTCGTTTGTGCAAGGGAACGGGGACAACCATATCAATACATTCGTCCAAACCCTCCTCTTTAAGGATCGTACCCTGCCAATCCCCCAAAAAAGTGCCTATTTGCTGTTGCCCGTGATACTTCAGATAATGTATCATGCGTTTTACGATACCTTGCTTGTGATAAAGCAAAAAAGAAGCCGCCTTTATTATGTTAATTCTACCATAAAAAATACGGTCAACGGCGTTTTCGACGTTAAAGCTATGTTCGGTGAGCGGCAATTGGTTCCGGCAAGTGGTACATAGATGTTGCTCTCCGACCGATAAATGTGCATTACATCCAAAACACACCTTGGGCAGTAGGAGCGTGTTTAGGTCATTTGCTATATTTGATAGCTTGTATTGTAACAAATCGTATTAAAATGAGGGCCCATTATAGAGGGGCATATCGATGGAAGGACAAGATAACAAATTCAACTACAAGATAATTCTTTCTGCCCTGGTAGCGGTAATCTTGGGAATTCTCATTGCCTTTTACTACAGCTACGCGCAATCCAAGAGTCAAATCTCCTTTTTGGAAAAGGAGAAGGAACTTTTGGTGAAGGACCTTACCTTAATGAAGGCCGATGTGGATCGACTTACGGCCCTCAATGAAGTCAACGAAATTGAATTACAGACCTCCAAATACCAGATTCAACAGCTAATCGATTCCGTGGGAAGGTTGAACTTTACCGTAGAGAAACTACGTGAATTCAAGACTGAACTAAGACGTTTAGAGGCAAGGAACGATAGCCTGAAACTTAAAAACAACTTTTTACGGTATAACAACAACTTGATTTCCGAGAAATACGAGGATGCAAAACGGGAAAGCGAGGAGTTGCGAAAAATAAGTGGCTCCATTGCCGAGGCAGAGGCCCTGGAACGCCGAAAGATTTTGGAACTGAACACGGAACTCCGCAATAAAACCTACCTTACCCTTAAGGATTCGGAAGGGGTTGGATTTCGGCTACGAGGCGGGAAACCCATACGGAGCAACAAAGCCTCTACCATTGAAAAGTTGCGGGGCTGTGTCACCATTGCGGCCAACCTGGATGTGCTCGGTTCCGAGAAGATTTTGTATTTCCAGTTTTTAGGACCAAACATGGGTGTAATCGAAGACAACGCAAACACCATATCCGTAAACGGAAACATTTATAGCAAAAGGGTGGAAGTACTGTATACCGGGGAGGAAAAAAACGTATGCGACTTTATCACCATTCCCGAAGGATCCCTGGAATCGGGTGCCTATACGCTCAACGTCTTTGAGGACGAACGCCTTCTGAGCACAGCGGAATTTCAGCTAAAATAGTACCATCTTTTTTAGGTAAAAGGCTATTTTTGCCAAATGGCAAAACAAGAGGACGACTTAAAGCGGGTAATCTCCCATGCAAAGGAATATGGCTATGTATTCCAATCCAGTGAAATTTACGATGGACTTAGCGCGGTATACGACTATGGTCAGAACGGGATAGAGCTCAAAAAGAATATCCGGGAGTATTGGTGGAAGTCCATGGTGCAACTCAACGAGAATATCGTGGGCCTAGATGCCGCCATCTTTATGCATCCCCTTACCTGGAAGGCTTCCGGCCATGTGGATGCCTTTAACGATCCCCTGATCGATAACAAGGATTCCAAAAAAAGATATCGGGCCGATGTTTTGGTGGAGGACTATGTGGCCAAGATCGATGCCAAAATCGAAAAAGAGGTCGCAAAGGCCGCCAAACGCTTTGGGGATGCTTTTGACAAAGAACAGTTTTTGGCCACCAACCAAAGGGTCGTGGACTACAAGAAACAGGGCGATGCCATTTTAAAACGATTGGGTCGCTCCTTGGAGCGGGAAGATCTGACGGATGTAAAAAAGCTTATCGAAGAACTGGAGATTGCCTGCCCCATGTCCGGATCCAGAAATTGGACGGACGTTAAACAGTTTAACCTCATGTTCGGCACCAAATTGGGCGCCTCCGCGGATACCGCTACCGACCTGTACCTACGTCCCGAGACGGCACAGGGCATTTTTGTAAACTTCCTGAACGTCCAAAAAACAGGGCGTATGAAGATTCCGTTCGGGATAGCCCAAACGGGAAAGGCCTTTAGGAACGAGATTGTGGCGAGGCAGTTTATCTTCCGGATGCGGGAATTTGAACAAATGGAGATGCAGTTTTTCATTAAGCCCGGTACCCAAAAGGAATGGTACGAAAAGTGGAAGGAAACCCGATTGAAATGGCATTTATCCCTAGGAATGGGTGAGGACAACTATCGTTTCCATAACCATGAAAAACTAGCACATTATGCCGATGCCGCTGCCGATATCGAATTCCGTTTCCCCATTGGTTTTAAGGAATTGGAGGGCATCCATTCCCGTACCGATTTTGATTTGGGCAGTCATGAAACCTACTCCGGTAAAAAGCTACAGTACTTTGATACCGATACCCGTGAGAGTTACGTGCCCTATGTAATCGAAACCTCCATTGGTTTGGACCGGATGTTCCTTTCCGTATTTGGCCATTCCCTACAGGAGGAACAGCTTGAAAATGGAACCTCTCGCACGGTATTGCGACTTCCTGCCGTATTGGCCCCTACCAAGGCCGCCGTACTACCTCTGATAAAAAGGGATGGTCTTCCCGAGGTGGCTAAGGAAATCGTGGATCAGCTCAAGTGGGACTTCAATGTAGCCTATGACGAAAAGGATGCCGTGGGCCGCCGATATCGCAGGCAAGATGCTGTAGGAACGCCATTTTGCGTTACCGTGGACCATCAGACCTTGGAGGACAATACGGTAACCATACGCCATAGGGATAGTATGGAACAGAAGCGCGTGAATCGTAAGACCCTTAAGGAAATCATTGGCAAGGCTGTGGATATGCGGGAATGGTTGCAACGGATATAATCCTTTGGACTTAGTTCATTTTTGCCTAAAAACAAAAACTCAATATTACTTCACTAATGAAGGGTACAAAGTTCTTGGAATTGGGAAATGGGTTTTGGGCCATCCCTTGGACCAAGAACCCGGGATTTGAACTTTTTTAGAAAGTTTTCCGTCCTTTCTCTGTCTATTTTTGTCCCATGAACCCCCAAAAAACCATTTTTTTCAAGGGAATGCCCTTGTTTCAAAAGGCTACCTTCACTGCGTCTTTCACCCTGAAAGGCGAATTAAAGGATATTGCCTGTTTCTTTTACTTGGGGAAA
>JBCCZF010000214.1:0-5674 GCA_039188035.1 Bacteroidota bacterium
CTTTTTTTTGATTTTTTCCACCAATGGCGGGCAGTCCGCAAAAAAAAGTGCCAGCCTTTTTCTTTTTAGGCCGAATAGGCCTTGGGTGGCCCTCACCATTTTAGGATTATCCCTCTTTTTAAAATAATCGACCTCAAGCACAAATTCATCTCCCGGTTCCTGGCGTTCATCCACATAATACAGGACATGCCCTATTTCCTCGACTCTGAGAAAAACCCGTTTTCCCTGCCCTGGAACACTCACGATCTCTTGTTGAAAAAAATCGATGGCATCCTTGAACCAGATACTTTCAAAGCTATTGGGACCTGCCCGGTAACCTTTGATATCTTTAGGGGCAAAACGTTTTTTACGTCTTTTGTTGCTGTTCTTAAAATAGATTTTTTTATACTTTTTTGAGGGAGGGGATGTTTTGCGATCCTTAACAAGGCCCCAAAGCGTATCACCGACATTGGTAATTACATACCCTTTCAAATAGTCATCTTGACCTACGGCCAATACAGGGAAAACGCTGAAAAACAGATAAAAGCCCAATAAACGGCTTCGCGTCATGACTGCTACACTTTTATAAAAATCTTCTTTTGATAAAGCACATAGGCCAACAGGCAATAAAAGGTCACTACGGTAAGTCCGTAGAGGAGCGAAGACAGTTGAAGAGACATAAAATCATGCACATAAATGGTATTGAACAGCCATCCGTGCAGGGAGGTATCCCCCACCTTGATCATTCCAAAGATCTTTGCGACAAAACTGGACAGGAAATACACCACAATGGCATTGGCCCCGGCATAACGAAATATACTTCCAAACTGGATGCCCTTAACATCGGTGAGATAATAGATCAAGGCCAGGAAAAGGTTGGCCCAGCCCGCCGTGACCAGCACAAAACTACTGGTCCAAAGGGCTTTGTTTATGGGGAATACCAAATCCCAAAAGTGGCCCAATATCAAAAAAGAGCCTCCAATGCCCATTAAAATCGTGGCCTTTTTTTCCTGTTTGGAGGTAAGGATCAGCCCTGTAAAGATGCCCAACAGGGCACTACAGATAGAGGGGATGGTGCTCAATAGACCTTCCGGGTCATAATCGGCCTTATAGTTGTGGGTGCCAAAAACCTTCACATCCAGCCAGTTGGCCAGGTTATTCGGGGCACGCTCATAGGTAGATTCCATGCCTTCTACTGGTACAAATCCCATCAACAGCCAATACCCGATCAACAAAAAAACACAAATGCCCACAAGGGTCTTCCAAGGGAAGTTCAGGAACAGAATGGCGGCAAAAAAGAAGACAACCCCAATACGTTGCAAGACACCCGGAAACCGAATGTCCGCAAAATCCTTGATAAAGGGAAAGCTCAAGGTAAATGCCCCTAAAAAAAGGCCTAAGCCAATCAATTTCAAGGCGCGTACGGTTATTTTTCGATAGGTCTTGCCATTGCCCTTCTTATTTTTATAGGCAAATACAATAGAAGTCCCTACGATAAAAAGAAAAAACGGAAACACCAGATCCGTAGGGGTATAGCCATGCCATTGCGCATGAAGGAAAGGGGCATATACCGCAGACCAAGTACCTGGGGTATTTACAAGCACCATGAGAACAATGGTCATTCCCCGAAAAATGTCCACGGAAAGAATCCGTTTTCCCAAGCCCATTAGAGTACGTTTCCTTTAATTCTATTCCACATTTTAATCAGGAGAAAGCCCGATATTACAGCTACTACCGTAAGCCCGGAAGCAAGACCAATTTCCCCATAAATCCAATAGCCGGTAGCGAACAAGGCCGAATAAATAAGGGCACAGCCCAACAACATGGCCAGGATACCGGAAGGAACGCTCCAACCTTCCTTTTTTGGTTCGAGTTCTACCTTTTCCTGGGCGGCATCTTCAAGTATCTTTTTCCAACCCGGACCTCCCGGACGTATTTTGGCATAGAAATCGTAGAGTACCGATTTACGCTCGGGTTGTGTCAAAAAGGTTACTGCCAACCAAACAATGGAGGTAATGATCACAATGGCCGGAAGTTGGAACCAAGACGGGAAGGTATTCCCAGCGCCAAAAAGTTGTTCGCCCACCGATGTGAAATTGAACAGAAAACTGACTATGGCCGCCACGAACATGGCGGAAATTTCGCTCCAGGCATTGATGCGCCACCAGAACCAACGCAAAATATAGACCAGTCCGGTACCGGCCCCAAATTGCATAATAATATCAAATAATTGTTTGGCATTGGTTAGGTATAGGGAAAACAAAGCACTGAGCACCATTAGAATCACGGTGGAAATCCGGCCCACGTTTACCAATTCCTTTTCGGAAGCATTGGCATTCACCTGTTGCTTGTAAAAATCGTTTACCAAATAGGAGGAACCCCAGTTTAGATGGGTAGAGATGGTGCTCATATAAGCAGCACCCAAAGAGGCCAGGACAATTCCTAAAAGACCGCTAGGCAGTTTGGTAAGCATGGCGGAATACGCCAAGTCGTTCCCCAACTTATCCGCGGGTACGTCGGGAAAGGCAGCGGCGATACTCTGTACATCCGGATAGAGCACCAATGATGCCAAAGCCACCAAAATCCAGGGCCAAGGGCGCAAGGCATAGTGCATGATGTTAAAAAAGAAGGTAGCTCCCATGGCGTGACTTTCATTTTTGGCGGCTAACATTCGTTGTGCAATATATCCGCCTCCTCCGGGTTCCCCGCCCGGATACCAAGAGCTCCACCATTGTACGGCCAAGGGTATGACCAACAGGGCAATAAGGGTATCGGTATCATTAAAGTCCGGCAAAATGGAGAGCTTGTCCGTAACATTTGCATTGGCCAACATTTTGCTAACACCCCCAATTTCGGGTAAATTCACCAAATAATAAGCGGCCCCTACGGCCCCCACAATGGCAACAAAGAACAGGACAAAATCGGTATAGACAACACCCTTGAATCCCCCAACGGCACTAAAAATTACGGTCACTACACCACCAATAAGTATCGTTTGTATGGGTGAAAGTCCCAGCATTACGCCCCCGATTTTGATTGCCGCCAAATTTACCGCAGCCAAGGCGAGGACATTGAATATCAGTCCCAGATATATGGCCCGAAATCCCCTAAGAAAATGAGCCGGTTTGCCGCCATAGCGTAAATCATAAAACTCCAAATCGGTAAGTACCCCGGACCTACGCCAGAGTTTCGCATATACAAAAACAGTTAAAAGACCGGTTAGTAAAAAAGCCCACCATACCCAGTTGCCGGAAACGCCATTGGAACGGACAATATCAGCAACCAAATTAGGCGTATCCGTGGAAAAGGTCGTGGCCACCATGGAGAACCCCAGTAACCACCACGGCATGCTTCTCCCGGACAAGAAGTATTCGGAAGTGTCCTTCCCCGAGGTTTTGGAAACATAAATCCCGATGCCTAAAACGATTGCGAAAAAGGAGACGATAAAGCTATAATCCAGTGTACTAAGCTCCATTAGGTTGGTTTTTTGGTCAAAAAATAAGCACTAAAGATATTGAACCCCTCTTGGGTTTCCAAAATTCGCCGCAAATTTGTCTTTTGTAACCCGATATTGCCTTTTTCTCGCTACGAAGCTCGAAAAAGCCTAAGTCCGGGCACAAAATCCATTATTTTTGCCCGAATCTAAAAACTCAGGACAAGTTCATCTTTTTTAGGATACTTTTGTTGAGAATGCCTAAAGCCTTTCCTTGCCAGCCCTTTTTACATTGGACATGTCTATAACCGCCTGGGCCTTGGCCTTGGCGGCCGCCTTTGTCATTGGGCTCTCAAAAGCGGGGATAAAAGGAATTGCCGTTATTAATGTAACCCTCATGGCCTTGGCTTTCGGTGCCAAGGAATCTACTGGCCTTGTGGTTCCCCTTTTGGTAGTTGCAGATGTTTTTGCCGTTTACTATTACAATCGCCATGCGCAATGGGGTTATATTTTACGTTTTTTACCTTGGATATTGGCGGGTGTCCTAATCGGAGTCTATATTGGTAACGACCTGGACGAACAGACCTTTAAGTACGGTATGGCCCTTATAATACTGGTCAGTGTGGTTATGATGTACTGGTGGGACAGGCGGAAATCCAAAGTAGTCCCCAGACATTGGGCCTTTGCAGGATCCATTGGTATCATTATCGGAATAACCACAATGATCGGGAACTTGGCAGGGGCGTTCAGCAATGTATACTTTTTGGCTATGCGTCTTCCAAAAAATGCATTTATTGGTACCGCCGCTTGGTTATTCCTTATTATCAATGTCTTTAAACTGCCTTTTCATATTTGGTCCTGGCATACCATTACCAAGGAAACCTTGCTTATTGATTTAAAATTGCTCCCAGGTATCGTTCTCGGTATTCTGGTGGGTATAAAGGTGGTAGAATATATTAAAGAGGGTTTTTACCGAAAAATGATATTGTTGTTAACCGCCTTGGGAGCCTTGTTGCTTTTTTTCCAATAGTTGGCACAATCCTTTTTTGGTGTAAAGCGAACCACATGGGTCCAACGGGCCATTGAATGCCATTTGGACTAGGAAGTCCATCAAAAAGAAAAGGGATTAAACGTTAGTCTGCCTTAAGCACTTCCATAGTAAACAATTCCGGTTGGCCGCCTCTATTACCACAGCCGGAGGCCACATATAGGTCTCCATCCAATTCCACCACTCCGGTGCCATGCCTTCCTTCCAGCATGGCTGGCAAGGAATACCAACTATGGTCATTTAGGTCAATTGCTTCCACATGGGCATGTGCCTTTTCCTGGCTACTGGACTCCCCGCCCAAAACCAGGATTTTATCCTGGTAGGCAATAGCCATATTACCCGCCCTTTCGGTGGGAATGGCATGAGGTAATGTAGTCCAAGTATCCTCGGCAACATCATATACGTCTACAGGTCCAATGGTGGCTCCAAAGGGATCTTCGGGGAATGTTCCGGTATTCCTTCCGGCCAAGGCATATATCTTGCCCCCTACCTCCACCGTCTGAAAGTGGTCCCTGGTTCGGGGAGCATCGGCAAGGATTTGCCATTCACCAGTAGTAAGGTCATAACTGTCCATCCAGTTTTTATGGTCCCCAATATGACCGTTCCGTATGCCACAAGAAATGTATATTTTGTTTTGGTACAGCACATTGCCTGTAGCGCCCCTGCGTCTGTTTTCCGGGATTTCAGCCCCTTTTTCCCAAGTATCCGTCGCGGTATCATAGCTGTATATATATTCCGTTGGGGTCTCCTTGGGCCATCCCCCCGTAAGGGCGGTCACTGCGTATATTTTACTTCCATGGACAATAGGTTGAAAATGATGGATCTCCAAAGGAGGTTCGGATCCTTCCGACCAGGTTCCCGTAGCCGTATTATAAATACTTACCGGCCGTATGCCCCGTCCACCGAGCAAGTAAAATTTTTGACCTACGCGGACAAAAGCCGCCTCATGACGCTGCACCGGTTTACTACCGTCTTTGGAAACAACGGGCTCCCAGTGTATTTCCCTAGTTTGGGATACCGTTTTTGGGCCTTCCGCGCTTTGGGATAGCTCCCTGCATGAAACAAGAATCCCAAGGCAAAAAAGTAATAAAAGGGTATTATTTCCCATGGTACCGTGTTTTTGTTCTTCCCCTGGTATCAAATGTACGAATCGTTTTAAAAAATAGGAAAACACCTCTTGTCCGCAGAATGGATAGGCATAGCCTCATTTATAA
>JBCCZF010000215.1:0-5671 GCA_039188035.1 Bacteroidota bacterium
ATTTTACCATCCACATATTCCAGCTCATTTGCCTTATTAAAGATAGATTTGTTCGTTACGGTCTCTATATATCCCTGCTCGGTCAAGGTTTCCGGATCCAGAAACCATATTTTTTCCGTCCCATCGCTCTTAAAGATCCGCTTTCCATCATGGGTAAGCCCCCAGCCTTCCCTACTAGCTCCATATTGGAAGTTGTTCAGCTTCTCCATGGTTTTCAAATCGTACACAAAGCCCATTCCTGAACGCCAGGTGAGCTGATAGATTTTACCGCCCAAAATGGTTATCCCTTCCCCAAAAAACGAATCCTCAAGGTCTATCTGCTCCAAAACCCTCCCGGTTTGGAAATCCGTTTTTCGCAGCCATGAGGTCCCTTTTTTGCCTGTACTTTCATAAAGGGTGTCCCCATGAAATTCCAACCCCTGGGTATAGGCCTTTATGTCATGCGGATACGTATTGATAATCTCATAGGTGTAGATCCTCGGGGCGGCGGGGGCCAATACCTTTATTTTTTTGGAAACTTCCACACTGTCCCCTTCATAGTGTATCCTGGCTTTAAGGACTTTGTTGCCAAGGGTGGGGAGGTCCAAGGTAATTTTATCGTCAACAACGTCCAAGGGCTCCCCATCGATAAAATAGGTGATATTCTGTAATTCCTTGTTCTTTTTATTGCTAAGTGTAACGCTAACGGATTCATTTTGTTTAAACGTGGTCCGGTTGTCCTCGGTAACAATGGAAAAAAGGGAAGCGGGATTTACATCGCCCCCACAGGCCAGGAAAAAAAGGAAAATGCCCTGCACCATTAAAAATCGAACGGTATTCATGGTAGATACGTTTAAAACGCCCGAGGAACCTATTAATAATGGATTCCTAACTGGACTTTCCCAACAAAAATAGCGAAAACGCCACAGGCATCAACATTGGGTTATCAATTTGACGATCTTGTTCATGGAATCCTGTGAAAAGGTCGTATATTTGCCGTTAGGCAAGTCCTACACGACCAGCTCCTGTAGAATCCCCCAGGGCGGGAACGCAGCAAGGGTATACGGTCGTAGCGGTGCGATGTAGGTAGCTTGCCTTTTTTTATGCCTTATTTTGAGCATGCCCCTATGCCTTGCAGCGGTAAGGGACGACCCGTTTTCTATAAAATTGCTCGGATGCCCTACCGTTGTCCACACCCTCTATTTTTCCAGGAATATATTGTGTAATTTGCGCGCATGGAACAACAAGTGGCGTTGATTACCGGCGGATCTTCCGGTATTGGGAAGTCCATTGGGATTTTTCTTAAGGCAAAGGGATTCAAGGTTTATGGTACTACGCGAAATCTGGAAAGAAATGCCGGGTTCCAGGAATTTGATCTCCTGGAGATGGATGTGCGCCATCCTGAAAATATTGCCAAGGGCGTGGAAACGCTTATCCAAGACGAAGGTAGGCTAGATGTTTTGATCAACAATGCCGGGGTAGGCATTACGGGCCCCATAGAGGAAACTCCCCATGAGGAAATCCTAAAAGCGTTTGACACGAATTTTAACGGCCCCCTGCATATGATCAAGGCCGTACTGCCCCAAATGCGGAAACAAGGGGGCGGGCATATCCTTACCATTACCTCCATTGCAGGATATATGGGCTTGCCCTATCGCGGTATCTATTCGGCCACCAAGGGAGCCCTGGAACTTGCCCTGGAAGCGATTCGTATGGAAACTCGAAATTTTGATGTACGCATTACCACCTTGGCGCCAGGGGACTTTGCCACCAATATTGCCGCGGGTCGCTATCATGCACCGGTCTTGGAAGACTCCCCGTATGCCGCTTCCTATGGGTCCACACTTACCCAAATGAACCAGGATGTGGACAAGGGAGGGGATCCCGGGCAGGTAGCCGAAAAGGTGTGGTCCATCCTTAAAAAAAACAGCCCGGCCCTGCACTACAAGGTAGGATCCCCTATGCAAAAATTTTCCATAGTCCTTAAGCGGATCTTGCCGGATAGGGCCTATGAGAAACTACTGCTAAACCATTACAAACTTTAAGCACTTCCCGGAAGGCGTTGTTCGTCTTTTATTTTCCCGGGCCCTAAAGCATCCGCAGGGAATCCTGGTACGTTTTTTGAAGCCATATGGTTATGGAAAAGTATCGTAGAATTATGGGCGTTGGTTTGTTGTTTTCACTGATCCTCCTAAACATGGGGTGCGATGAAGTCCTGGAATGCGTTTTTAACATAGAACCGGAAATTCATGATAGGCCTTTGGAGCTTGGGATACTTGGAGAGCGCTACCGCGATCGTATCACTGCGGAGATAAGCAACGAGGTCAACGATGACGACTATATCTACACGTTTACGGTTTTTGGCGACATTCCCCCGGGTATTGGGTTTGATATAGAACGAAGATCCATCGTTTTTTTTGGTGTTCCCGAAGAAGTGGGAACGTATCGCTTTGAGGTGGAGTTGTCGGTAGAATCCTATGATTTGGAAGGGTACGACGGTAGCCCTACCTGTTCGGACCAAACCGTTCGGGAATTCCGCATCCAGGTGGTGGACTGACCCAGCCAGTATCCCAAATGTTGTAAATGGCTGTTTTACCGCCTTTTTGGATTGGTCCCTCCGAATGTTGAACATATTTGACCCCTTCGTATAGAAACCTGCCCTGCCCTCGGCAAGGAAGCGTTGTTTTGGATACTCGCCTGCTTCTTTCTTCGTGTAGGGCAAGTTACAGGAGACCACATCACTAAAAACCCTAAATTTCGCTTAAATGCCAGAAGTTTAAGTGAGTTCGTTGTAACTTCGCGGCAAAACGTATTTAACTTACTTAAAAACAGCATAGGAAAATGAAATTTTTTATAGACACGGCCAATTTGGAACAGATTCGCGAAGCACAGGAACTCGGCGTCCTGGACGGGGTCACAACCAATCCCTCCCTTATGGCCAAGGAAGGAATAACAGGACGGGACAATATCTTAAAACACTACGTGGACATCTGCACCATAGTTGACGGGGATGTGTCCGCGGAGGTCATTGCCACGGAGTTTGATGCCATGGTGAAAGAAGGGGAGGAACTAGCGGAGCTCCACGAGCAAATCGTGGTAAAAGTACCTATGATCAAGGATGGTGTAAAGGCCCTGAAATATTTTTCGGACAAAGGCATACGTACCAATTGCACCTTGGTGTTTTCCCCCGGTCAGGCCTTATTGGCCGCTAAGGCCGGTGCCACGTATGTATCCCCTTTCATTGGAAGATTGGACGACATTAGTGCGGACGGGCTGGACCTTATTGGTGAGATTAGGCTTATTTACGACAATTATGGCTTTGAAACCCAGATTTTGGCCGCTTCCGTTCGCCATACTATGCATGTCATAGATTGTGCGAAACTAGGTTCCGATGTGATGACCGGACCCTTGTCCGCAATAGAGGGCTTATTGAAACACCCCTTGACGGATATTGGTCTGGAGAAATTTTTAGCGGACTACCAAAAAGGGAATTAAGGGTTTCTAAATTTTAAAGGATGGTATAACTAGGCCTTGGGTACTATCCCAGGGCTTTTTTGTGGCGATGGCCTAAAAGGAGGAAGCATACATATCCGAAAAGGCATTCACAATCTTGGCATCCTCGGTGATAATGCATTTGTTCATGGGATAGATGATCAGGGATTTGGCCACCGCTTCAAAATCCTCGGCACGGTACTGGCTGTCCTCGTTCAAATCTTTGTCCTCCATCATACGCTTCCATTTGGCATCGTCCGTTCTTAGGCTGATTCCTATAAAGCGATGTTTGGACATCTTTTTGGAAAGATACGCAGCTCTTTTGGTGATATTGTCAAAATGCCTCCTGTCCGTCCCGGACCAAAAATAAAATACCGTCTTGGAGTCCTTGGCAATGTCCCTAAGGGAAACGGTATTCCCTTGGTTGTCCACGACCCTAATATCCGGGATTTCCTTATTGGGCTGTATGTTACGGATAGCCTCATACAAATCGTCAACTTCCCCACTATGCTTGTTGCTTCCGGAAAGCTCATGAAATCTCTCGATGAACTTCTGGTTATTCGCTTCCGTATCATGGACTTCCAATAAATAATCAAAGGCCACATTTCTAAAGAGATTGTCCCTAAGGTCCCCATCTTCCACCAAGCTATCTATAAGCTCCAATTTATGCGTATTAAAATGCAGGTGGTTCTTTACCATGCCTTTTATTTCCCCACATTTTTTGGTATAACTCATATAGGCCAGATTGCCAAAATGGTTGGTCATGAAATTGTAGTAGGGCCTTAGATAGGTAAAATCGGCATTGTTGAAGGTAATCTCCTTGCGGTACGCATAAAAATCGTCTGGAAGTTTGTCATTCAACCCATCCTTGGCATATTTTTTATGCGTAAAGGGGTAGCGCTCCTTAAAGGTATTGTAGTGATAGACAATACTTGCCTGCGCAATTTCCTTTTCCTTGGGCAGTAGACCAGTTTCCTTGTCCAAGATTTCCAAAAGGGCCAACTTGGACCTCTTCAGGGAATCGATTTCCTGGTTAAATTCCTCGGGCCCCAACGTATACAGCTCGTAAATAAAGGATTTTTCCTTCTCGCTCGCCAGGAATAGCTCCAACAAAAAATTGTTCACCTCCGCGCCATTGCCTGAAAAAATCAGGGACTCATCAAAATCCATGGTGTTGAGCCTGATCCAAAGGCTATCCGCCTCATTGAGGTAAACGTATTGATACTCCGGATTGTGCTTAAAATGATATAGTCCGCTTTGAAGGGAATCCAAGGTAAATACGAAACGGTTATTTTCGTCCAAAAGTGCTGAATCCACTACCGTTTCCCCCTTGAACAATACTACATATTCATGCGTTGGATTAACGATCTCCCCTGCAAAAAAAGTCCCCGAATATTCCGCTACACCACTTCCACATCCCATCATGGTAACCAGTAGAAGATAAAGTAAAGGTTTCTGCATATAAGTATCCCTAATAGTGCAATTACCAAAAATAATAAACCCTATTGCGCGAGCTTGTTAATAGCTAGTTAAAAGTTAGCGGGTTACGTTAAGCGCATCGACGAACGACATGAATTAAAAGAGGATTGGGGGCTAATTCATATTTCGCTATTTTTGCAGCGATTTTTAAAAACGTGTCTATGTTATCCGTATCCAACCTATCCGTCCAGTTTGGCAAAAGAGTACTTTTTGATGAGGTAAACGTTTCCTTTACCCAAAGCAATTGCTATGGGATTATCGGGGCCAACGGGGCTGGCAAATCTACCTTTCTCAAGATCCTTTCAGGGCAGCAGGAAGCCACTTCCGGGCAAGTGCACCTGGAACCGGGCAAGCGGATGTCCATTCTGGAACAGAATCACAATGCCCATGATAATTCCCCGGTCTTGGAAACCGTGGTTATGGGCAATGCCCCGCTTTTTGCCATTAAAAAGGAAATAGATGCTTTATATGCCGATTATACGGACGAAAATGCGGATAAAATCGGGGAACTTCAGGTACAGTTTGAGGAAATGGACGGATGGAATGCGGATAGCGACGCCGCCGCCCTGCTTTCCAATTTGGGCATTCGGGAAGAATTGCATTATACGACCATGTCCGATATGGATTCCAAGTTAAAGGTACGCGTTCTTTTGGCTCAGGCCCTCTTTGGGAATCCGGATGTATTGATTATGGACGAGCCCACCAACGACCTGGATTACGA
>JBCCZF010000216.1:0-5662 GCA_039188035.1 Bacteroidota bacterium
GTGCCTTATCGGGTCAAATTTCAATTCATTTTCGCTTAAAAACAAAAACCCAAGAGGAGTTCTCAGTTATTGGAACACAATCCATACCAATGGTATTCATGTCCGCGAAATTGATATTGGTATTGGGAAATGATGGGGTAAATGATATTATATTGGTTTGTGGATATCCGTTTATGTAGGCATAGCCCTAAATAGGGGCACCGGCCTTAGTAGCCAATCGTCTAGCGAATACGATTGGTAAAGACCGGTGCGCTTTTACCCTTACTACGACAGTCTACCTTTTGGCAATCTCGTTTTTCATGGCGGTATCGGCTTGTTTTAACTCGCCGTCTGCCAGGGCATTTTCAAGATCGGCGGTAACCGATTTTAAATGCCTAAAAAACTTCCTGCCATCCTTACGTTCTAAAACTACTCCCGTAGCACCATTGTTATTGGAATTTATCTCGGTTATCACCACAGTTTTGCCATAAACACTTTTCATATCAGCAATACCTCCGCGTTTTATGATTAAATTCTTTTTCGGAAAGTGAATGTGGTCAAAATTTCCATTATCGGAGCTACCAATGATTAGGTAGTCACCTACTTGGACTAAGTCTGAATTGCTTTGCGCATTGGCACTAAACGCCACCAATGCAAAAACTAGGGAACATAATACAGTTTTCATGATAAAATTTATATAGAATTACAAGTTAATGGCCCACGAGGGCGGTTTAAATTCACAATTGTTATAGCCCCTTTTCAATTGGGATTAACCTTGCTGTTAACGTGGGGAATAGATTGTAAAAGTCCTTACCATCCTCCCTTCGTAAAACAACCAGTTTGGATCCATCATTATTCTGATCCATTCGTTCTACAATAAGCTTGCTGCCAAAAATGTTGAAATAGTTATTCATGCCGTCCCAGTCGTTGAGACCTCCCATAATGGCCAGTACATCCTCTGCCGGCAACTGTATTTCATGTACGGAAGACGCAAATGAGGTACGAACGGGTTGATAATCGTCAAAGGCCAATATCCCCGATTGTTGGGCATTGCCCGAAAAGGACCAGCCTAAAAAACCAAGGATAATTGCATATATCTTAATCTGAACGTCTCTCACTGCGAAAACCATATTTTTTAACATCTCTGAATGCAAATATAGCAAAGATGTCGATGTTAGAAAGTAAACCTTTCGTTAAACAATTGTTAATCTATCAAATAACGATAGTAATACTATTATATTTGGGCCAAAATTACGTATGCTGCATGGAACATTTGCTACAGTCGCTCAGAATCCAGATTAATGAGAATATTTACATCAAGGATCCCGAATCTTCGGAACTTGGAAAACGGATCGTGGAAGAGAGCATTCGAATGATTCACGACCTTGGTTTTGAAAAATTCACTTTCAGAAAACTCGGCTCGAGCATAGGTTCCAACGAAAGCTCCGTATATCGTTATTTTGAGAACAAGCACAAGCTGCTACTGTACTTGGCCTCCTGGTATTGGGGATGGTTGGAATATCAATTGGTATTTTCCACCAATAACCTTCCGGATGCCGCCCAAAAATTGAAAACGGCCATTGCCATCATGACCCGTGAAATCAAGGAAGATTCCGCCTTTTCCCATATCAATGAAGTGCAGCTGAACAAAATTGTCATTAATGAATACTCCAAATCCTACCTCTCCAAGGAAGTGGACGGCGAGAATAAGGAAGGTTACTTTGTAATTTACAAAAGATTGGTTAGCCGTATCAGTACAATGATCCGTGCCGTAAACAAAAGATACCCGTATCCTTCAAGTCTTGCCAGTACACTTTTGGAAGGTGCCTTGCACCAACATTTTCTAAAAGAACATTTTCCTACCATGACCGATTGCAATGAGAACACCACTCCTACGGAGTTTTTTACGCATTTGGTTTTTAATGACCTTAAATCAAAATAAATGGCGAAATACATTCTGACCTCTTGGCAACGTCTGGTGAACATGTTAAAATTGGACAAAAAGGACGTTTTCCAAATTTTTTACTATGCCATTTTTGCAGGGCTGGTAAACCTTTCCCTGCCTCTGGGTATACAGGCGATCATTAACCTGATCCAGGGGGCACAAGTAAGTACCTCATGGATCATATTGGTAGTATTGGTAACCCTTGGAGTGGCCTTTGTGGGTGTTTTGCAACTCATGCAGATACGCATCATAGAGAATGTTCAGCAGAAAATTTTCACTCGGGCCTCCTTTGAGTTTGCCTATCGGTTCCCCAAGATAAAAATGAGCGAACTTCGAAACTTCTACCCTCCGGAATTGGCCAACCGATTTTTTGATACCCTAAACGTTCAAAAAGGCCTTTCCAAACTTTTGGTAGATTTCCCCACGGCATTGTTGCAGATTGTCTTTGGACTTTTGCTGCTGTCTTTTTACCATCCTTTTTTCATTATTTATGGTATACTGCTCATCGTTCTCATTTACATTGTCTTTAAGTTCACCATAACAAAGGGTCTGGAAACCAGTCTTGCAGAATCCAAGAACAAGTACAAGGTAGCGCACTGGATACAGGAGGTGGCCCGATCCATAATTAGTTTTAAGCTATCCGGCCATACGTCCCACGCCTTGACCAAAAGCGATTTTCTTGTAGAGGGCTATCTAGATGCCCGGGAAAACCACTTTCGGGTTTTGGTGTTGCAGTTCGTACAGATGATAGGGTTTAAGATTTTGGTAACGGCGGGCCTATTGCTTATAGGGGGTCTGCTGGTCCTGAACCAGGAGATGAACATCGGGCAATTTGTAGCCGCGGAAATCATTATTCTCTTGGTAATTGCCTCGGTGGAAAAGCTTATTCTGGGATTGGAGTCCTTTTACGACGTGCTTACCTCCCTGGAAAAACTAGGGCAGGTAGTGGATAAGGAGTTGGAGCCACAACAAGGGGAAAAACCCTTTAGGGAACATGAGGGGTTTACGGTGGAGTTGGCCAATGTAACCTACCAAGTGCCCAACAAGCGCAGAAAAATCATAGACGACATTTCCCTTACGATTACCCCGGATTGCACCATTCTACTTCAGGGTCCCAACGGTTCCGGGAAATCTTCTTTGTTGCGCTTGATAGCAGGTATTATAGAGCCTACGGATGGCGATATTTATATCAATAACGTTTCACTTAAAGGGCTTAACCTCAATTATTACCGATCTCATTTGGGACAGTCACTTACGGAGGAATCCCCTTTTGAAGGAACCATTTTGGACAACATTAGCTTTGGGGATACATCCATTACCAGTGAGGAGATTTATTGGGCCCTGGAAAAGACGGGCCTAACGGAATATGTAAAGGAACAACCCCATGGCCTTAAGACCATAATTTATCCGGAGGGCAAACAGATTTCCTATACCATTTCCAAAAAAATAGTTTTGGCAAGGAGCATCGTAAGAAAACCTGAACTTTTGATCCTTAAAGACCCCTTGGACCAGTTCGATGAAAAGGAGGCCGTACGGATTATGGATTTTCTGACCGCTGAGGATAGGCCCTGGGCCTTGGTAGTGGCCAGCCAGAATCCGAGATGGTCTACACGATGCGGACGGATCCTAACCTTGGAAGAAGGAAAGTTAACTAGCGAAAAATAAAATCCATGTTGAACATATCCAGAAATAGCGTAAATAAAACCGTGGATTTAAAGGGATATAAATCCACAGAAAAGGTATTCCACAAAAGGCATTACAAACATTTTAATCAATTTCTCAAAGGGTTTGCCATTGTCTGTGTCGTAATCCTCTTTCTACCATGGACGCAAAATGTTACCGGCGAGGGCTATCTCACTACCTTGACGCCGGACCAAAGGCCGCAGACCATACAATCGCCCATTCCGGGGCAGATAGAAGAGTGGTATGTAAAAGAAGGGGATTTTGTACAGGCTGGAGATACCATATTACATATCGGCGAGGTCAAAAACGAGTATTTTGACCCTATGTTGGTAGAAAGAACGGGCCAACAGATTAAGGCCAAATCCATGTCGGTGATGTCCTATCAGGAAAAAGTAAGGGCGTTGCAAAACCAGATTTCCGCCTTGCAGAAGGAACTGAACCTGAAATTAAAGCAGTCGCGCAATAAACTGCTACAGTCCAAGTTGAAGGTCCAGAGTGACAGTATAGACCTGGAAGCGGCCAAGACCAATATTACAATCGCGGACAGGCAGTTTAACCGTACCAAGCTTTTGCAGGGCGAAGGTCTTAAGGCGGTAACCGATGTGGAGGAGAAACGGTTGAAACAACAGGAAAGCCAAGCAAAGCTAATTTCCCAGGAAAACAAACTCTTGGCAAGCAAGAACGAGGTTATCAACGCCGAAGTTGAGATTACCCGGGTACAGGCGGAATACGCCGATAAAATTGCCAAGGCGCGGAGCGATATGTTCACCGCGCAATCCAGTCAATTCGATTCGGAGGCCCAGGTAACCAAACTGGAAAATGAATTCACCAATTACGAGTTGCGGAACGATATGTATTATATTAAGGCACCGCGACAGGGCTTTATCAATAGGGCCATACAATCCGGAATAGGGGAAACCTTTAAGGAAGGGGATGCCCTGGTGAGCATTATGCCCGCGGAATATGAAATGGCGGTCGAGACCTTTGTAGAGCCCATAGACCTTCCGTTAATGCATATCGGTGAAAAAGTACGTATCCAGTTTGATGGCTGGCCCGTAATCATTTTTAGCGGTTGGCCCAATCTTTCCTATGGAACCTACGGGGGGGTCATTGTGGCCATTGAGACCTTTATTAGCACCAATGGGAAATACAGGATCTTGCTGGCACCAGATCCCGAAGACCACCCTTGGCCCAAAGACCTCAGGGTGGGATCCGGGGCGGATACCATTGCCTTATTGGACGATGTGCCCATATGGTTTGAATTGTGGAGGCAGCTCAACGGCTTTCCCCCCAATTACTACCAGCCACAGGAAGGTTACATGGCTAAAGCCGATAAGAAATAGGTATGGGCAGGCTGTTTGCTTTTCTTTTTGTCATTGGCTTGACGGGGCCTGCCTATGGGCAGGAACCCGATACGCTGGTCCTTAAGTTTGGGGAGTATCTCGGGTATGTGAAGAAGTATCACCCCATTGCCAAACAGGGAGAGCTCGCCGTTAATATCGGAGAAGCCAACCTTATGCGGGCGCGCGGCGGTTTTGACCCCAAGATCGAAGTAGATTATGAACGTAAGGAATTCAAGGGCCTGGAATACTATGACGAGTTAAACGCCACCTTTAAGATCCCTACGTGGTACGGCATAGAACTTAAAGGTAATTTTGAGCAAAACGAGGGGGATTTTCTAGATCGCTCACTTAATGTTCCTGAGAATGGGTTGTATGCTGCTGGAATCTCAATGTCCCTGGGACAAGGATTGTGGATCAATGAGCGTATGGCCACCTTACGCCAGGCCAAATTGTTCCGAGATCAATCCAAAGCCGATCGGGACCTCTTGGTAAACCAGATTCTTTTTGAGGCTTCCATAGCCTATTTTGATTGGTTACAGGCCTATAACGACCGCAGAATATTTGAAAACTTTTTAGAGAATGCTACCATTCGTTTTCAAGGGATACGCAGAAGTGCCCTCGCCGGGGACATTGCGGCCATTGATACGGTAGAGGCCAAGATTGCCGTGGACAATAGAGCCTTGAGCCTGGAACAGGCCAAGGTTGCTTTAAC
>JBCCZF010000217.1:0-5660 GCA_039188035.1 Bacteroidota bacterium
AAAATCAAAGTCGGTCCCCATGTCCAATTCCTCCCCGTCCAGGGTTTCCAGGGTTATGTCTACCGCCCCTCCCTTGTTGTGGATCGACCCCTTTTCAGGGTTGGCCACATATTGGGGATTGGGGACTATCTTCCACATTTTAAACTGTACCGCATTGGGCCGATAACAATCAAAGAACTTGATCCTTACCCCTTTTTCCTTAAAGTCTTTATTTGCCTTTAAAAGGGCCTTGGCCGCCTTTACCCGCACATAACATTCCGCACAGTCATATACTTTTTCCTTTAAAAAATTGTTTTGGGTGGCGTAGCGAAGGTCAAAGGCAAAGCCATCACTAAAATCGGCCAGGCGCACAAAAGTAGAATCCGCCAATCCTTCAAAACTACGGAAGGACTTTTGGGGTACGGCCGGCACTGTTATCGCGGTATCCACCACTTTGCCAACGGCATCGGAAGCCTCCGTGTCTTTTGCCTTTTCAGGTACCCTTTGTTTGCAAGCCATTGACCCTAAAAAGAATAGGCATATCAAGACCTCTTTAGCGTTTTGTGAAATTCCCATATGTCCAAAGTTAAGCACATTAACCTTTATTGGGAAATCGGATTATAAACTCAAGACGAGTTCTATCGATCAGTTACCGCCAGGCCCATCAACCTAAAAAATTCATTATACACCACGGGCTTCCCCTTGGACGGATTACCATCTTCCCCCCTACGCACAAAGACCATCTCCCATTCCGGGATTACAAAACACATGTTGTTGTTAAATCCACTGGCATAGTATAGCGATTTGGGGGCATCTGGCATATGGTACGCCCCTGAGGGTTTCTTATCGTTTACCCACCAATTATAACCATAACAGCCCCTGCCATCCGCTTTCTTCCGATCCGTATTCGCAAGGATATCGGTAAACACCTGGTTTTGCGTCGCCTTTACTATCCATTCCCAGGAAAGCAATTGTTTCCCGTTCCAGTTCCCTTCGTTTAAGTACAGATGGCCAAACCGGGCCAACTGTTCCGCATTTATGTGTATTCCGGTACATCCGTTGTTCATAGTCAATTCCGGAAGTAGGATATCGGGTTCGGTACCCCATTCATATTCCCCCAACCCAATGGTCTTCCCGAGCTGTTTATCAAAAATGGATTGTAGACTTTGCCCTGTCTTTAAGGTGAGTAGACGGCCAAACATCATCTGGGCCTCGTCCCAATAGGCATATTCGGTGCCAGGCACAAACAAGGGTACGTCCATAAGATACGGTGTCCATGACCAATCCTCACTCACTTCATTCCAGCGTGTGGCCCCTTTACCGCTATATCCCGAGGTCATACTGGCAAAATGCTTAAGCTGAACTTCTGGATACAATATCGCCAAGGCGGTATCAATTTCCCGGGCATAGGTTTCTTCCGAAAGCATTTCCTTATCGCTTAAAATCCCCAATACCGAACTGGTAAAGGACTTGGTACAGGAGTAGATGTTGTGTTTTTTATGAATGGAATCCCCCTTATAAATTACATAGCCCTTTACCGTGATAAAGACCTCCTCCAAGCCGTCCTCGCCGCATTCGGAGGCCAAATAGGCCAAGGCTTCCCGAAGTTTTTGAGGATTTATATCCAAGGCTTCCGGGCTTCTTTCCTCCCAGTGAGCGGTTGGAAAGACCATGGGCAAATTCGTTTTCCCCCTTTCGGAACAGGAAACAAGCAGAACCCAAGAAGTGAAAAAAACAAGGTGTTTCAATTCGCTGCAAGCTTCAAAGAAGTTGTACAAACTCGTGCACGGTGCCATTCAAAATCATTTTATAAAACCCTATTTCCTGGAAACAACAATTACCCAATCCCTGTCGCGCTGGCCCTTATACTCCGATAATTTAACGCTATGGGCCGTATCCGACTGCCATGCTTCATCCATCTTGTGCAATTCCCCACCTTTCCAGGGGTCATAAAAAGCCATTGTAAAGTGGCCATCGCCTAGGGCCAGATCCGTAGTTTCCCCTTTGGGCAGGTACACCACATAAATTTCGTCCTTTTTGGCAAAGCAATAGGCCTTGGGATTGCCCAACAACCCGTCCTGGCCCTCCATGTCCCAAAAGGGGAGATGCTCTTGAAAAAAGCGTCTGGCGTTATCGCTTATTTCCCACCATCTATCCCGAGCCCTCAAATCTTCCGCGGCCATGTCATTGTTGGGCATATCCATGCCTCCGAAATACCAGGACGTTCCCGCACCTCCCGCCATTAGAGTTCCCCAAAGCGAGGTCTTCATTACCATGTTGTAGTTGTTATTGGCCGCCGTATCCGTGGTCACCCCAATATCCCAATGCCCTATCTCATCCAGATACACCACCCAGGGCCTACCCGTTTTTGCGGATAAATCCCGCCATTTCCGCACTTCTTGATGTACCTCCGTGGTATCGAACATCTGCAAAGACGGAATCTCGAAATCCTTGTATCCCAACATGGGAGTCAAGGTTTCCTTTATAGGATCCAAAGGCCTACCCTCCATGCGCTTTCCCGTAACCCGTATGTGGTTGTGCACTGCAATGGGATGCTTATAGGGATCCAACTCCCGAATGTAGGCCGCATAACGCTTTAATTGGGTATCCGTTCTATTGGTCTCTTCCCCCAAGTTCCAAACCACCCCAAGGTGGTGCCCATAACGGGCCACCAACTCCTTGTAGAACAGCTTGCGTTCCAAACCCAAATTCCCCTGGTTCAAGATTGTGTCGTTTTCCGTTTCCTGGGTAAACAGGTTCATGGCCATCCCCAAGGCATCCATATGGGTAAATACGGTTTCCCATTGCTCCAATTTACTGATATCAAATCGTGTATGTTCCCCAGGAGCAATCCAGGGCCAAACATCGTCTCCGTCCCCATGTTCGTTCATTACCAGGAAATACAGACTGTTCATTCCTTTGGAGGCCATATAGTTCAAGGCCCCTATAAGGGCCTTTCCTTTTCCATTTCCCCAGAGGGGATCGCCCTCCCTCCAGTCCTTTATATGCTTCGGGTACTCATGCAGCCCCTGATTCAAGCTCGGGGTGCCGGCCCCACCGTTATCAAAAGTGCCATCAAACTCGTGATAGGCCAGAAAATTCTCGGGACTTCCCACCCCATTTTTTAAAAAGGCCCTTCCTGTTTCCGCCTCCCTTAAATAGTGTCCCCCATCATAGACCAAACGACCCGTTTTGTACAACCCGGTTGCGAGCGAGTCCACCGGGTCAACATTAAACGTTCCGGTAGTTTCCCAGAGTAGTTTCCCCGTACCCTTGGAAGCCACGGTTATTTCCGTGCCTTGGAGCATACGGGATTTAAAGGCCCAACGACCATCGGTAGGGGGTGCAAACTTCACCCGCCATTGGTTCCCCCCGGCCGCTCCAGTATGCGCAGCTTTTGCATCGGCCACAAAATAACCGTGGACCGTTAGCGTATCTTTTTCATTTGTAAATTGGGTGATGAGGGAATACTCCAAAAAGGGATTTACGCTATCCGTTTCGGAGGCCTGAGGGCCTTCAAAAGTAATCGTAATGGGTTGCCATTTTTTGAAGTTACCTTCAAGGGTATAGGTATTTTTACCCTCCCTTTCGCGACAGGAATTCAGGCAAAAAAGTAGAATAAAAACAAGGACAAATGTATGGGGCCACTTGTAATTTTGCATGGACAAAAAGGTTGATGAATTACCGCTCAAGATAAGGATACCTTACTACCGAAACGTATCACATCGCATCATTTTAATACTTGAAAATGTCTTAATCCAATTAGTAATTCCTAGCATTTTTGATGATTTTTATAGGTCGAAATCAACCCATAAAAACAGATTGAACAAGCACATGTTGAAGTTTCCAAAGGATTTTGCTTGGGGGGCGGCTACCTCCAGCCATCAGATAGAAGGCGCGGCCTTGGAGGATGGGCGCGCATGGAGTATTTGGGATGCACACGCACATACCCCGGGCAGGACGCACGAGGGAGAAACCGCGGACGTGGCCTGCGACCATTACCATAGGTTTAAGGAAGATGTACAGCTTATGGCCGATATAGGCCTTAAAGCGTATCGGTTCTCCATTTCCTGGAGTCGCATACAACCCGACGGACAGGGCGACCTAAACCCCAAAGGCATAGCTTTTTACGATAGTTTGATCAATGAACTACTAAAACACGATATAACCCCTTGGGTTACCCTATATCATTGGGATCTTCCCTTGGCCTTGCAAACGGAAAAGGACGGGTGGTTGAATCCCGAAACAGCCGATTTCTTTGCCCAATATGCGGACATTTGTTTTGAACACTTTGGAGATCGGGTAAAACACTGGATTACCTTGAACGAACCTTGGGTCGTGGCCATTTTGGGGCATGGTGAAGGCGTCTTTGCCCCGGGACGGAAATCGAAGTCCGAACCCTACCTGGTAGCCCACCAATTGTTACGCGCCCACGGGAAGGCCGTTGCCCTGTACAGAGACAAGTATCAACCCGTACAACAAGGGCAAATTGGCATAAGCAATAATGGGGATTGGCGGGAACCGTTAACGGACAAACCCGAAGACGTGGAAGCCGCCCAGCGCTCCCTGGAGTTCTTTCTCGGATGGTTTACAGACCCCATTTTTCTAGGGGATTATCCCCAATCCATGAAAGAACGGGTGGGCGAACGTCTGCCATTGTTTACGGAAGAGGACAGAGCCTTGATCAAAGGCTCTTCGGACTTTTTAGGACTCAACCACTATACCACCTTAATGGCCTCCAACGTTGCTCCGGGCGATACGGTTCAACAGGAGGTCTATGGAAACGGGGGCATCTTTGAGGATCAATATGTACTGCTCACGGCAGACCCCACTTGGCAAACGACCTCGATGAACTGGGCCATAGTGCCCTGGGGATGCCGTAAGTTGTTGGAATGGATCGCAAAGCGCTACGACAATCCTGCTGTTTTTATCACGGAGAATGGATGTTCCCTTGACGATCAGGTAGAAAATGGGAAAGTAAGGGATGTGGTTCGTAAGGAATTCATAGAAGGGTATTTGGCCGCCGGCCATAAGGCCATAGCTGGTGGGGTTGCCCTTAAAGGGTATTTTGTATGGTCTTTTATGGACAATTTTGAATGGGCCCTGGGCTATTCCAAGCGTTTTGGTATCCATTATGTGGATTACAATACCTTGGAACGAATCCCAAAAAACTCCGCTTTATGGTACAAACAGACTATTGCGGATAACGGTTTTGTCCTTTCCATAGCCCCGCTAAAAACTTAAAAAATGAACTTTCAAAAAATTATCGTTCTGGTGCTCCTATGTCTGGGCACACGTTCCTGCAAGGAAAAAGAGGGCGATGCCAAGAAGGAGTCTTCCCCAAGCAGGCCCAACATTGTCCTGATCATGGCCGACGATCAGGGTTGGGGGGATCTCCGCATTCACGGCAATACCAATCTGAACACGCCACATATTGATGCCCTGGCGAAAAACGGAGTGTCTTTTGAGAACTTTTTTGTACAACCCGTGTGCTCCCCCACTCGGGCCGAGGTACTCACCGGACTTCATTTTCCCAGAATTGGCGTTTACGATACCTCAGCGGGCGGGGAACGCATGGATTCCGAAGTCCCGACCCTGGCCCATATTTTGAAGGACGTCGGTTATGCCACGGCCGCCTACGGCAAGTGGCACAATGGGATGCAGCCTCCCTACCATCCCAA
>JBCCZF010000218.1:0-5651 GCA_039188035.1 Bacteroidota bacterium
GGGTTGTCAAGGAGAAAGGACAGATCAGATCCCTTGCGATGGAGAGTGGAAAGGTCTTTTTGGGCAAGATGTTTATCGATGCTACCTATGAGGGCGACCTTATGGCGGCGGCCGGGGTGGGTTATACCCAGGGCCGGGAAAGCAATGAAGCCTATGGGGAAACCCTAAACGGGGTTCAGGCCAACCAGATCAACACTTCCTTGCTGGGGACGGTCTCTAGAAATGCCTTTAACCATAATTTTACGGCGGGTGTGGATCCCTACATTACAAAAGGAGACCCCCAAAGTGGTTTGTTGCCCAATGTTAACGAAAAACCTGGTCTTGAAGGCGAAGGAGATCAAAAAATACAGGCGTATTGTTTTCGCATGTGTCTTACGGACCATCCGGACAATCGTATTCCCTTTGTAAAGCCCAAAGACTATAGGGCACTGGATTACGAGTTGCTTCTTAGAAATTATGAAGCCGGTTTTCGCGGATTGCCCTGGATAAACTCCCCTATGCCCAATCGGAAAACGGATACGAACAATAGAACGGGTTTTTCCACGGATTATATAGGTATGAATTACACCTATCCGGAAGCTACCTACACCGAAAGGGAAAAGATTGTGGCGGCACATCGCAATTACCAAATGGGTCTTATGTGGACCTTGGCCTATCATCCCAGGATGCCCAAGGAAATCCGGGAAGAAATAGCGCAATGGGGAACCGCAAAGGATGAATTTGAACGGGGAGACGGGTGGCAGCAACAATTATATATCCGTGAAGCGAGACGTATGGTAAGCGACTATGTAATGACCCAGTTCAATTGCGAGGGACTCCATATTCCCAACGATCCTATTGGCCTGGGAGCCTATGGGATGGACAGCCACCATACCCAGCGCTATGTGGACGCTAACGGTTTTGTCCAAAATGAAGGCAACGTGGAGTGCAAGGTAAAATCCCCCTATCCAATAAGTTATCGATCCATTGTTCCCAAAAAAGGGGAGTGCGGCAACCTTTTGGTGCCGGTTTGTCTGAGCGCTACCCATATAGCCTTTGGATCCATTCGTATGGAACCCGTTTTTATGGTCTTGGGACAGTCGGCGGCCACGGCAGCGGCCTTGGCCCTGGATAGGGAAACAACGGTTCAGGACCTCCCATATCGCCACCTACAAAAGCGACTATTGGAGGACGGACAAAGGTTAAGATAATCGAGAAACCTGAACCTTTTATAGGCATAATTTTATCCTTAAGGTGTAACCAAGCCTTTGCGCTATCCATTCAACACGCGTTCCACGGATTTTGCAGTGTCCAGGGCCATTTTTTTGAAGGGAATGGGTTCCCAGTCAAAGGTGTGCATGGTTTCACTGATATCGCCCACATAGGTCTTGCCCACATAGGGTAACATCCCTTTCATCTCGGGGTTAAAACGGGCCATTAACCGAATGAGGAAATTGGGGGTCACTCCCGTGCCAACCTTTTCGTAGCCGTTGGATTTAAGAAGTTGGGTCAGTTCCTGATAGGAATAAGCCTCTTTGGAGGCCACAATGAAGCGTTTCCCTGCCGCATTTTCGTTTTCCAAGGCCTGTACATGGATCCGGGCCACGTCCCGAACATCGGACATATTAATGCTTGCCTTTAGGATTCTGGGGACCTTTCCCAAAATAATGTTTTTAATGGTGGTCATGGATTCTCCGGATAAATTATCGGATAGGGTTGGCCCGTAAACAGGGCCAGGATGAATGGTAACCAGCTCCAAGGTGCGGTTCCCTTGCTGATTTTTCACAAAGTCCAAGGCCGCTTTTTCGGCAAGGGTCTTGCTTTTTAAATAAGCGGTGATATTCTTGGCATCTACCTGGGTCCAACTGCCCTGGCCTATGTTTTTATCTCCGGTCAGATTCCCCAGCATGGCTACCATGGAAGAGGTGAGTACCACACGTTGTATGCCTGCTTTTTGAGCCGCTTTTAAGGCGCGTAAGGTGCCCTGGACCGCCGGTTGTATCAATTCGTTTTCATCCTTGGGTACTTTGGAAACAAATGGGGAGGCTACATGCATGAGCAAATCACATCCCCGCATAGCCTTGTCCCAACCCTCATCCCGTAACAGATCCAATTCGCAAAATTCCAGGTTTCCTTTTGGATCTACTTCCTTTTGGATAATCTGGATTATTGCTTCGGTTTTGGCAAGACTGCGCAGGGACCCCCTTACAGCATAACCGTTTTTAAGCAGCTCCACCGCACAGTGTTGCCCAATAAACCCAGAAACACCCGTTAACAGCACCTTTTTCATTATGATTTAATTTTTTACTTTTGTTTTGCAAGCAAAAATAATAAATCACTTGTATTTTGCAAGTAATAAATGGAATTTTTTATGGAAAATGGCTTTCGTTCGCAATGCCCCATTACTTCGGCCTTGGATATTGTTGGGGATAAATGGTCCTTGGTGATCATTAAACAAATGCTTTTTGAGGAAAAAGCCACGTTTACGGATTTTACGGAAAGCCGAGAGGCCATTGCTACCAATATATTGGCATCCCGACTGAAAATGTTGGAGGGTTTTGGTATTCTTAGGAAGGTAAAACCGCCCCGTAATCGGAAAACGAATATCTACCTCTTGACGGAAAAAGGCCTTTCGTTGACCCCGGTCCTTATGGAATTGACTTTTTGGAGCAAAGATCAGATTCAAGAGTTCCACCCCAATCTAAATTTGGACAAACAATTGGACCATGCCAGGAAGAACAAAGCACAGGTCTGTAGGCGTATTGTGGAGAACTATAAGGAACGCATGGCTCAATGGATATCGGTAGTTGATGCAAAAAAACCTGTCTAATAGCACCCTTTTTTTGACTATCTTAGGTGTTATGAAATCAAAAATGCTTGTATTTTTTATAGGTCTCGCTCTTTTCTCATGTCATCAGGAAAAAGCAAAGACCGTGGTCCACATTGTGGAAAATCAGTTTTTTATAAATGGGGAACCTACCTATAAAGGAAGGTACTGGAAGGGAAACAAAATAGAAGGACTCCTTTTCAATTCCAGAATGGTCCAGGGGATATTTGATGACCTAAATCCTGGGACGCGGGACCGATTCGCCTATCCGGATACCCAGGTTTGGGATGCGGATCGCAACACGGACGAGTTTGTGGCCCATATGCAGGAATGGTATGACCATGGTCTTCTCGCCTTTACCCTTAACCTTCAAGGAGGAAGCCCTTTGGGCTATGGAAACAAGGCTTGGGTGAACTCTGCATTTGATGGAAAGGGGGACCTAAGACCGGCGTATATGGATCGCTTGCAGCGTATTTTAGATAAGGCCGATGCACTTCAAATGGTGGTTATCCTGGGTTATTTTTACTTTGGTCAGGACCAATATCTAGAAGATGAGCAGGCCATAATACGCGCTACGGACAACGTTACCCATTGGATATTGGAAAAGGGATACCGGAACATTCTAGTAGAAATAAACAACGAATGCAATGTACGCTATGACCACGAAATATTGCAACCCGACAGGGTCCATGAACTCATTCAAAGGGTCCAGGCAATGAAAAAGGTCGGATACAGCTTGCTTGTGGGCACCAGCTATGGAGGGGGGTATTTACCCAAGTCCAATGTGGTCAATGCGGCGGATTTTGTACTCTTACATGGTAACGGAATAGATGATCCCCAAAAGATTACCCAATTGGTCCGGAATACCAGACGTGTTACAGGATACCGTTCACAGCCAATTCTTTTTAATGAGGACGACCATTTTAACTTTGAGTCCGATACTTGTAACTTGGTAAAGGCCATCGAATCGTACGCCTCCTGGGGTTATTTTGATTATCGTATGGAAGGAGAGGGGTTCGATGCCGGTTATCAAAGTGTACCCGTGGACTGGGGCATAAATTCCGACCGAAAGAAAGCTTTTTTTGGGAAGCTCAAGGAAATAAGCTTAGAATAGATTCGGGCGATATTCCTAGCATTGAAGGGTTGAACCTGGCCTTGTATTTCCCCAGCCCGACCACGTGTTTAGGCGCAATACACGATACGTTCGAAGTTTCAAAAAGCATAGTAGAAAGATTTATATGCAGTTGGAGACCAAAAAGGATCTCGTACTTTGGATACGCTCCCTTTTCCTCATGGGATGTGGAAGTGATGATGAAAATGAACCACCGTCTTTGTCGGCCTGCGAGAGGGGTTCCGATCCCAATGTAACCTTTACCGCTTCGTTTACGGATTTGGAGGGTATTGGCCATATTGAAACGCCTGGTGAGGTACAGGCCTTTCACAACTTTTCGGCACATTCCTATGTGTTCATCAAACCGGAGGTTTCCGAGGTTCCCGTTTATGCCCCGGTGGACATGGATTTGATCAACGTTACCGATGACGGGGCCGACTTTGGACTTATGTTTCGTGCAAGCTGTGAGGTGGTACTCCGCTTTGGCCATATTACCAATCCTGTCCCAGCGATACGTGATTTGGCAGGAAACCAGGGCATTAGTATGTTCGAAGGGCAAGCGCCCACTTTGCTAACGGTTGTTGCCGGGGAATTATTGGGTACTACCTCGGGAACCGCACAGGCCAAGAGCTTTGATTTTGGGGTGTACCATAGTGAACGCCCAAACACATTTTTGAACAACGATCGATTTCATCCTGTGGAGACCTTTACGTTTTCTAGTTGTCCCTATGACTATTTCTCGACGGATTTACGCAATCGGATGTACAACCTCTTTGGCCCCAAACCCTTGGCCCAGCCCCTGGATTGCCGAGGGCCCAGGGAGAAATCGGGGACTTTGGCGGATCCTTGGTTCGATACGGCGGACGTATTCTCCAACCCCTATTTTGGCCAAACGGAGTTTTCGCCCTTAGTCATGGCCACCGCATTAAATGGAACCGTAAAGATTGTCCGGGGTACGGCCCCTAATGTATATAGGATTCCCTTGGGGGCCATCACCTATGTTGATCCGGAAGAGGTCACTACGGAGCATTGCTATGAACTGTCTACCGGTGGATATTTTTACCTACAGCTACAACCGGACGGTACTTTGCGTGTGGTCAGGGAAGTTACAGGCACCTGTCCATTGGCGTTTCCCACAACGGGCTTTCGGGTATACTATCGCTAAAACACGTTCTATCGTAAAAGAATAGCCCTCGTAATGTCCTATAAATTGTTTGACAAAGATGGAAAAGCGATCACCCGGCACGACCTTCAGGATAAAGGCGTGTGGTGCAGGGATGGGGCCTCCAAGGAGAGGGTCTTTGTAGAGAAGTATGGGCACGATTTACATCTTGGTCTAAATCCGGAAAAGGACCCTGACCCCTATGTGCCGGATCTGCTAAATACCGCAAATGGAAAACTTGCGGATTTAAAGACCCAAAACACTCCCTTTTTTCAGGCCAGGCCCCGTTTTGGGATGGATCCCCAATACACTGCGGTCTTCAATGGGAAAGATAGGATCAGATACAAGGAAAAATATCCGAAAATCGAGACTTACTTTGCCGTGGATTGGCAAGCCATAACATTTCAGGGAAGATATACTGTCCGAGTACGGCCCATGACCGGCATTTGGTTTATCCCATTTGAACAATTGGACAAGATTCTGGAAACTTCACCCTACCATACCTATCGGCAACGACGTAATGACAATAAAGGAAATGCCAAAGGAAGTTATGTGTTGAATCTGTTGGACGA
>JBCCZF010000219.1:0-5642 GCA_039188035.1 Bacteroidota bacterium
CCAAAGTAGTCCGCATTTAGGGGGTAAAGGGATATTGCTTCGGTTACGAGTTCCATGGCCTGGTCAAACGTGTTCCGCCCCTGTGCAATCTGCGCCCTGAGAAATAGCAAATCCGGATTATTGGGCATTTCGGACATCAGGTTATTGGCCATTTGGGAAGCCTTTTTAAAATCGTCCAAATTAAGATAGCAGACCGCTAAGTTATATTTGGCATCCAAACCTGTGGGGTCATCGGCAACGGCATTCTGAAGATACGTAATGGCATCGGTATACCGGCCCAATTGTATTAATTGAATACCGCGATGTAGGTTGCTGGATTCCATTACTTCCTTATTTTTAGATAGTCCAGGATTTCGTCGTAGAGGCCGCTTTCATTGGCGTACAGCGCATAGTTCTTTGCAGAATTGAACCATTCTTTTGTGCTGGCCTTTACCTTTTTAATCGCCTTTGAGAGGTCTTTGGTGTTCAGGGGTTTGGGGATGCCGTCCTTAAAAGCACTTTCCAACTTGCTTTCAATGGCGACGTCTACGGCGGCCTGTATATCGGCCCCGGAGAACTCCTTGGCCATTTTGGCCAGGGCCATATGATCGACGTTTTCCGTGGGTTTATCCCTAAGTTGTATGGTGAAAATGGCGGCTCGTGCCTCCACATCGGGGGGCGACACAAAGATAATACGGTCAAAACGCCCAGGTCTTCGAAACGCAGGGTCCAAATACCAGGGCGCATTGGTCGCCCCGATAATCAAAATGCCTTCGTTGTTTGAATCCAGCCCGTCCAGTTCTGCCAAGAGCTGGTTAATGACCGTTCTTCCTGCAGTTTTGTTCACATCGTTCCTGTTGGCGCCAAGGGCATCAATTTCATCAATAAAAATTACGCAGGGCGCGTTCCTGCGGGCGGTCTCAAAAATCTCATGTAGGTTCTTTTCGGAATTCCCGATCCACATATCCAGGATGTCGTTGATTCCCACATTGATGAAGTTCGCCTTAATTTCTCCTGCCGTGGCCCGTGCTAAATGGGTTTTTCCGCAACCGGGGGGGCCGTATAGCAAAATGCCTCCGCCAATTTTCTTCCCATAGGCCTCGTAGAGCTCCTTATGCTCCAAAGGTTTTATAATTTTTAGGGCAATTTCATTTTTAACATGCTGCATGCCCCCGATATCGATAAAGCTGGTTTTTGGTTTTTTATACAAGGCGATGCCATCTTTGTCCACGAAATCCGGATCAGGGACCTGGGAACTCACTTTTAGCTTTTCATCAAAATCCATATTGCTAAAGGAGGGATCCAATTCCAGGATGTCTTTGTACGTCTGTTGCGCATCGGCGAATTGTTCTTGTTTTAGCTGGCAATAACACAGTAATTCCAGGAAGCGTATTTCATTGGGTCCCTCCAAAATCTGCTCCAAGAGTACAATGGCCTCGGCCACTTTATTTTGGTCGTAAAAACAACGGGCAAGTTCAAATTTGGCAGCTACATTATCACGTTCCAGATCAATGATGCCAATGAAATGTTTTTCAGCTTCTTCATATTGCCCGTTTTGACGGTATAGCTTTGCAATTTGGAACTTTAGGGGAACATTGTTCGGGGAAAGTTTTAAGGCTTCCAATAGGCTATCAAGCATAAGGGCATTTGTTTTTTGGATTAGAACCCATCTTGGGTTCTGTTCCATAAATAAACGGCTTTTTTATGAAATCCTTATGGTGTTTTATGAAATCTAGGGTAGCCCTACTTCCTTGGGAAACTTTTAGGGGAATAGAAAATTCAGGACCGTTTTGACCAAATTTGAAAATGGCCGTCGCTTAAGGTCCTTTGAAAACCTAGGGAGGTTAAGATATCGGTGCATTCCTGGGCTTCTTTCGGGGTGAGGATATCTGCAAAAGGGTGGACTTCCATAAAAACTTGACGAAAACGCGAAATATCCTCCTTATTGTCCCGGAGTAGGCCCAATTCCCCTCCTTCAATATCCATGATTAGGGTATCGAAATCCATGTTGTATTTACGGCGCAGTTCTTTAAAGGAGATTCCCGGAACCTTTATTTTATCTAGTGTTTTGCGTTTGGCACTACCGCCAACAATTAAATCGTGGAGGTAAAAATCATTTTCCTTTTGGTTGGAAATCATACTGTTTTCCACAAAAAAACCACATTGGTTGATTTCCCTGTTTTTTTTGATACAGGGGATTAACTTTGGATTGGCTTCCAGGACTACATGGTTTGATTTATGGTGTAAAAGTGAATTGGTAAGACAGGAAACATAACCCAGGCAAGATCCCAGTTCCAGCACCTGGGCTTCCGGATCTAGGAATTCCTTTAAATACCGTGCCTCTTCTTTCTCGTATGTTCCCAGGACAAAACGCCCACGGAATTTATACGTGGTAAGGTCCATGGGGACATGAATGGTAATACCCGCTCTTTTAAACGTCTTTAGAAAATAGGTGAAGTAAATCCCGGCCAGAGTTAACCGTGTGGTCTTAAGCATCCAATTCCTTAATTCAAAATCACGATTAGGGAAATTTTTGTAAAGGTAAGGATTTGTTTTTAGATCAAAACGCAAAAAGCGACTGGAAGGTATGGCCTGCAGTCGCTTTCAAATGGGTAAATGCGAATAAAATCAAAACAGCTTCTTTTGTTCTAGATCTCAATTTCCCCGATTAAATAAGGAATGGCCCTCCCGGATATCCTTACCCGTTCTCCCAGGAATTCGCAAAGTAGTTTCCCGCCCCTTGGGGATACCTGCTCGGCCTTCAGTTTGTTCTTTTGCAAGACTTTGGCCCAGTACGGGCTAAGTGTGGTATGGGCCGAACCCGTTACCGGGTCTTCATCGATACCGGATCCGGGAGCAAAAAAACGGGAAACAAAGTCCACTGTGTCGCCCGGAGCAGATACGATTACGCCGCGTACGTCAAGTTGCCGTAGCAGATAAAAATTGGGGTTAATATCCAAAATTTCTTTTTGATCACCATAAATTAGGAGGAAATCCGTTTTTCCTCTAAGGGTTTTTACGGGAGGGGCGCCCAGGGCCTTGTTTAAATCTGGGATAGGTGGTATCTCAGTGATAGTGTCCGAAGGAAAATCAAGGGTCAAAATCCCATCCTCCCTTTGCGCTACGGATAGGACTCCACTATGCTGGGAATAAAAGGTAATGGTATTGGAGTCAACGTTGTGGTAATGCAACAGTACAAAGGCTGTGGCCAGGGTAGCATGTCCACATAGGGCCACTTCCACGGTGGGGGTGAACCATCTGATTTCATAAACATCCTTGTTCCTGACCGTAAAGGCGGTTTCCGCCAGATTGTTCTCTGCGGCAATTTGCTGCATGGTTATTGCATCCAGCCAATGATCGAGAATACAGACCGCGGCAGGATTTCCCATAAATACTTTTTCCGCAAAAGCATCGATTTGATATAACTGTAGCTTCATGGGTTTATATTTACGTCCATTCCCGGGGTTCCCTTAATATCTGAACCAACCGCTCCTCCTCACTTCCCTTTGCCGGATGATGGTCATACTGCCATTGGACATGGGGCGGAAGGCTCATCAAGATGCTTTCTATGCGCCCATTGGTACGGAGGCCAAAGAGTGTGCCCTTGTCGTGTACCAGGTTAAATTCCACATAGCGACCCCTTCGGATTTCCTGCCATTTCCGCTGTTCAGCGCCATAAGGCAGATCTTTCCGTTTTGTAACGATGGGTATATAAGCTTCCAAAAAGCTATCGCCCACTTCGGTAACAAAGTTGTACCAATCGGGTATGGACATACTGTGCGTTGCTTTACAATAATCAAAGAAGAGTCCACCAATGCCCCGGGCCTCATTGCGATGGGTATTCCAGAAATACTGGTCGCACTTCTTCTTGTAGATGGGATAAAACGCTGGATCGTGGGCATCACAGGATTTTTTACAAACATGGTGGAAGTGCGCCGCATCCGCTTCAAAAAGATAGTAGGGGGTCAAGTCCTGTCCGCCGCCGAACCATTGATCCACCAGGTTCCCTTCTTTATCGTACATCTCAAAATAGCGCCAATTGGCATGCACTGTGGGGACCATGGGACTTTTAGGGTGAATCACCAGGCTTAGGCCACAGGCAAAGAAATTGGCCTCTGTTACCCCAAAATAGGTCTGCATGCTTTGGGGCAATGCCCCGTGTACGGCAGATATGTTTACCCCGCCCTTTTCAAAAACGGCCCCGTTCTCAATGACGCGCGTCCGGCCTCCGCCTCCCTCTGGCCTTTCCCAGAGGTCTTGCCGAAATTGAGCTTTAGCATCCACGGCTTCCAAACCAGCACAAATAGCGTCTTGCAGCTTTTGGATGTATTCGTAGAATTGATCTTTCATTTTTTACGTATGAAATTCGTATAACTCCATATCCAAAGCAGTTTCCCTAGGTGGGGTAAATGCCTGCTTTAGGGTTTTTTGCCAGACGAAACCGCAGTTTTGGGCCACTTTAACGCTACCTATATTGGATTTATGGGTTATGATTTGGAGTGATTTTAGTCCCAGATCGGTAATCGTATAGCCTGCTAGGGCGCACACGCTTTGGGTTGTCCAACCCTTGCCTTCATATTGATACCCGATGCAATAGGCCAATTCGCCTTGCTTTTTGTCCCAATCCAGTTCTTTGATGTACACCAAACCAATAATCGTTCGAAGTTCCCGGTGTTCCAATTTGAACAAAAACTCCTCCCGGTTCAAAAACTGTTTGGTTTTTTTTGCTGTAAAATAGTTGGACAAATCTGGGGTAAGGTTGGCTTCCAAAGTCTTAGGAAAAAAGCGTTTTAGGCGTGTTTCATTGGCTACCACAAAGTCGCAGAGCTTCCAGGCGTCTTTTTCCGCTATGGGCGAAATAAAATACTCTTCAAAGTCCAAGGTCATAACCGTTATTCACCATTTGTTTTGGACCTGTAAAATCCCGGAAAGACCATATTACGAAGGGTTGTATTCCTTAACGGCATCGATAAAGGCCTTGGCGTTTTCCACTGGAATATTGGGCAAGATACCATGCCCCAAATTCACGATATATCGATCTTTCCCGAATTCGTTGATCATTTTGGTGACCATCTTCTTGATTTCGGCTGGGGGCGATAGCAATCGGGCGGGGTCAAAGTTACCTTGCAAAGTAATCTGCCCGCCGGAGAGGTATCTGGCGTTTTTGGCAGAACACGTCCAGTCCACACCAAGGGCGGAAGCGCCCGATCGGGCCATTTCGCCCAAGGCGAACCAACACCCCTTTCCAAAGACAATTGTCGGAGCCATCCCTTTAAGGGCATCCACGATCTGTTGGATGTATTGCCATGAAAACGTCCTATAATCCTCGGGCGATAACATGCCCCCCCAAGAATCGAACACTTGCACGGCATTTACCCCGGCGGCCACCTTGGCCTTGAGGTAAGCTATGGTCGTATCCGTTATCTTTTGTAGCAATTCGTGGGCAATCCCGGGCTGCGTGAAACAAAGTTCTTTTGCCTTGTCGAACGTCTTGCTACCCTGGCCTTGCACACAATAACAAAGCAGTGTCCATGGGGAACCGGCAAAGCCGATCAAGGGAACGTCATCGTTTAACTTCCTCTTGGTCATCCGTATGGCCTGCATCACATAATCCAGTTCCTTGTGAACATCCGGTACCACAACGGCATCCACATCCTTTTGGG
>JBCCZF010000220.1:0-5641 GCA_039188035.1 Bacteroidota bacterium
ATTGTAGAGGATGAAAAGGAAGTGCAAGTGTTTCTCCAGGAGCTTTTAAAGGAAGACTATAATGTGCTAAAAGCTTCCAATGGAAAGGAAGCCTTGATGATCGTCAAAAAAGAATCTCCCGATCTGATCATAAGTGATGTGATGATGCCCGAGATGGATGGTGTGGAACTTTGTGAAAAAGTAAAGAACAATGTAAACACCCATCATATTCCCTTTATCATGCTGACCGCAAAAAGTTCGATTATCCACCGGATCGAGGGCTTGGAAAGTGGGGCAAATTCCTATATTCCTAAGCCTTTTCATCCGAAACATTTACAGGTAAGGGTTCAAAAGCTTCTAGAAGAAAGGGAGTCAATTCTAAAGTACTTTTCCACTGATATTCCTATTGAAAGCCTCACGAATCGGTTGGTAAAAGGCGAAGAGAAAGCGTTTGTGGAACGTGTTATCCAATTGATCCAGAAGAATATCGAAAATGATGATCTCAATGCACTTTACTTGGAGCATAAATTGGGAATGAGCAAATCACAGCTCTACAGAAAAATCAAGGAAACGATAGGGTTATCCCCTGGAGACCTAATCCGTACCATTAGATTGAAACACGCGGCCCGATTGCTTCAATCGGATAAGCTCACCGTATCCGAAGTATGTTATCGTTCAGGCTTCAACAATCGTTCTTATTTCTATAGGGAGTTTAAAAAGATGTACCATATCACGCCCAAGAACTATCAGTTAAGGTCAAAGACCCCGTAAAAAACCTATGCAAATCCCATATTATCTCCGTTTTAAGGGTTAGTGTACACTTTTGATATAATAGTGTACAAATAAAGTCCGCCCAAAATTTAGTTTTAGGATATCAAAATTGGAGCCGTATCAAATAATGGGGCAGGCCACTTTATAATGCCTCCCAAATTTTGAGTCCATCATTAAATAGACAACCTAAAAACATAAAAAATGAACAAAAGTGTTCTCTTTGTAACAGCTGTTCTAATGTGCGGGCAGCTACTGGCACAAAAAGTATCCGGCACGGTAATGGATTCCAATGGCCCTATCCCTGGCGCTAATGTGGTGATAAAGGGAACCAGCAATGGAACGGCAACGGATTTTGATGGCCAATACAGTATTGAAGTTTTGAACCCGAACGCCATATTGGTGTTTAGCAGTATTGGCTATGTAAGACAAGAAATTCCGTTCAATGGCCAAAACACCATTGATGTGGTTATGGTCGATGACCTACAGTCCCTTGACGAAGTTGTAATCGTGGGATATTCATCAAGGAAAAAATCAAATTTGACCGGAGCCGTATCCACGGTCAATGTTGGGGAAATTGAGAAAACAAGGGTCGCCACCGTGTCCCAAGCTTTACAAGGGCAGATAGCCGGGGTTCAAATAGCGTCCAACTCAGGGGCCCCTGGAGACGATGTCCAAGTAAGGATCCGTGGTGTGGGCACTATTGGCAACAATAATCCCCTGTATGTAATCGATGGCATTCCAACAAGGGAGATTTCATTCCTGAACCAAGCGGATATTGAGTCGATATCCGTATTGAAGGATGCGGCTGCTGCGGCCATTTACGGGTCCAGGGCATCGGGCGGGGTCGTCTTGATTACCACCAAGGGGGGCAATAAAGGGAAGCTGAGCATCAATGCGGATTATTACTATGGCGTAAACCAGGTGACCAATCTTCCCCAATTATTGAATACACAACAGTATTTGGATGTGCTTGAAACTGCTTGGAACAATACCTTCGACGCCACTCCCGAAAACCCCAATATCTATACCCTTGAAAAGCAACGAACCGATTTGGCCGATACGGACTGGTTGGACGAACTTTTCAAGAACGGGGCACAGCAAAACCTTCAACTAACCGCGAGCGGGGGCAATGAAAAAGTACAGTTCTTAATGTCCCTTGGATATTTTAACCAAGAAGGTACCGTGGTATATGAAAATGATGGGTTCCAACGGTTGAACTACAGAACGAACATCAATGCCGATCTGTCGGATAGGTTTAAGATAGGCACAAACCTGCAGTTGTCCCACTCCAAACTGGAGGCCGTTCCTTCCACCGGGGAAAGTCTAATCCGTTTTGCGTTGTTAAGGGCTCCGGTAATACCGGTCTTTAAAGATCCTAGTGACCCTACCTATTCCACTAGAGATCCCTTTACCGATCTGCCATTTTACGACCCCGACAATTTTAATCTCGATGCCACAAAATCGTTGTATGAACTTGTAGGCAATCCCGTGGCACAAGCTTTCTTTACAGACGATGTTGAACAGGTATACCGCACTTTCGGAAACGTTTTTGGAGAATACGCTTTTCTGAAGGATAAGTCCCTTAAACTAAGAACCAATGTGGGGTTGGACCTTGCCTTTTCCCGCCGTAAGATCTTTAACGAGAACTATGGGGATGATGATGGGGGCGGAAATGAAATTGATGCGGGACTGGGCCGTAGAAACAGACCGAACAATCTTGACGAGAGCAGGGGGGAATCCTTTTCCCTAACATTGAACACAACATTGAACTATACCAAGAATTTCAACGAAATACACGATTTCAGTGCATTGATCGGAACCGAATATATATCGAACACAGCTTCTTCCATAGGAGGGGCCAGAAGGCGTTTCCCTTTTACGGATGATGAATTTAGGTTTCTCGATTTTGGAAGTCCAGACCTTGATGTTACCAATGGGGGGTCGGCTTCGGAGTCTACGCTTTTGTCCTACTTTGCCTCTACTTCCTATGCGTATGATGGCAAGTACTTGATAACCGCGAACATAAGGGCCGATGCGTCGTCGAGGTTCGGCGAGAACAATCGGTGGGGCTATTTTCCTTCTGTTTCCGCTGGTTGGAACCTTGCCGAGGAAAGCTTTATGAAAGATGTGGATTGGCTTTCCAATTTAAAGCTGAGGGGCAGTTGGGGTGTTTTGGGCAATCAGGAAATAGATGACTTTACTTTTTTGACCCTAATCAGTCAGAACGATGGTATCATTCAGGTAGATCGTTTTGGGAATCCGGACCTTAAATGGGAAAGTTCCGAGCAGATAAATTTTGGATTGGACCTTGGGTTGTTCCGGAACAAATTGGCTGTGACATTGGAATATTTTGATAAGAACACCTCAGACATTTTGCTCCCAATTAGCCTTCCTTCGGTAGTAGGTAACGTACAACCTACTATTGTCAACTCGGGAGAGGTGCGCAATAAAGGTTTTGAGTTTTCCTTGAACTATGCCAATGCGGAAGGAGCCTTTAAATACAACATCAATGCAAATTTCGCCACCCTTACCAACAATGTTGAACGGTTAAACCCCAATTTGCCAAATATACCGGGTGAGGTTACCAGGACCCAAGCCGGACAACCTTTAAATGCCTACTATGGATTTCAGGTAGAGGGTATTTACCAAGATCAGTCCGAAATAGACGCCCATTTAAGTCCACAGGGGGCGGCTGGAATCAAACCTGGAGACATTAGATTTGTCGATATCAATGGAGATGGTATAATAAGTGCCGATAACGATAGGACCTTTATCGGTTCGCCAATACCTGATCTCACCTATGGGCTGTCCTTTTCATCCTCTTATAAAGGGTTCGATTTCTCCTTCCTTTTTCAAGGTGTAGAGGGCGTGGACCGCTTCAATGATGGAAAACGAATACTCGATTTTGATACCAGGCCCTTTAATTTTACAACTGGGGTCCTGGGTGCCTGGAACGGTAGTGGAACATCAAACAGCCTACCGCGTGTAGCATTTGAGGATACCGGGATAAGCCGTGTCTCTAGTCTGTTCGTTGAAGATGCCTCCTACCTTAGGCTAAAGAACATAGAATTGGGGTATACGCTACCTCAGCTATCCAATCTGCCGGAAATAAGATTCTATCTTTCAGGTCAAAATTTGCTTACCGTTACGGACTATACGGGGCTGGATCCAGAATCCGTGGATTTAACGGACAACGGAACATTCCCATCTTCGAAATCCTATATATTCGGAATGAACGTGAGTTTTTAACCCTAAAAAAAGTTGATTATGAGAAATACAAAACTGAAATTCAAGATGATGCCCATATTTTTGGTTCTCATCTTTGGTTGTACGAACGATTTAGAGAAAGATCCCATTGGACTTCTTACGGAAAAACAGGTAGACACCGATCCTTCCACGGTAACGATAGAGTCTTCCGTAGTAAGTGCGTATGAACCGTTAAGAAATACTCTGAACGGTATTATTCCTAGCTGGCGATGGGATTTAGGTGTTGTTTTCAGAAATGATATCATATTGCAGGATGTGGCTTCGGGCGATGTGAACAAGAAATATGCGGCAGATGGGGACCAAGCGTGGATAGATGAGTTGAGCACTTTTAACTTTACCCCCGAAAACCAGGCATTTAACGGAATATGGGTATATGATTATGAGGGAATAAGCAGGTCCAATTTAGCAATAGGTTTCTTAACGGATGACGGTGTGGTGGAAAGGGCAGGATTGGATGAGGCCAGACAAACCCAATTGCTTTCGGAAGCTTATTTTTTAAGGGCCTATTACTATTTTGATTTGGTGAACAATTTTGGCGATGTCCCTTTGGTCCTGAAAACTCCCGACTCTTTTGAAGAAGCATTTTCGGTGTCCGTGAGGGCCCCTGCCACCGAGGTACTGGACCAGGTTGGCCTTGATTTGGCTGCGGCAAAGGAATTGGCTACCAACGAAAAGTTTCCGGACGCCAACGAACCGTGGAGAGTTTCAAAAGGGGCTATTATCGCCCTGCAGGCCAAGGTGGCCTTATTTGCAGGCGAATGGACAACCGTTCTAGGCCTGATTAACGAATTGGAAGGATTGGGGCACTACAGCCTAAATATGAATTATTTTGACAGCTTTGATGCCACAAGGGAATTCGCGGAAGACGAGGTAATATTTGCATATGACCATACATCGGATGAAAATCCACGTAACGGAAATGGGCTTGCAGCAACTGTAGGTTGGGGCTTCTGGGCTCCTACGGAAGATTTTTTGAACGCTTTTGAAGAAAACGACCCCAGACTCCTGTACACTATAGATGTTGAAAATAGGCATCCCGGGAAATTGCTCGGTTCCACTACCGCATATAAGGGAAATTCGGACTCTCCCGGAAACAAGGTGTTCATTCGTTACGCCGATGTGCTACTATGGAAGGCGGAGGCCTTGAACAATAACGGGGACTCCGAGGCGGCAGTCGCCATAGTCAATCAGATAAGGTCAAGGGCAAGGGCCACGCCTACGGCAGATGGTTCCCTGGTTCCCGATGGCACCCTGCCCAATAGGCCCAGTGGTGATCAAGATCAAGTCCGGGAATGGATAGGACAGGAAAGAAGAGTGGAATTGGGGTGGGAAGGCCATCGATTTCTGGATTTAAAAAGATGGGAGACGGCCCAAAGTGTACTTACGGCGTTGGGAAGGAACTTCAAGGATTTCAATGTGCTTTATCCCATTCCCCAATTGGACATAGATAAATCCGGAGGAACTATTACTCAAAACCCCGGTTACTAGGATAGCCGTATGCGCATCAATTGCAAGTGAAAAAACCTAGTAGGTAATATCAACGTTGTTTGAGTTAGTTGATTTCAAGAAAGGGGACGGTATGGCCGATACTGTCCTCTTTTTTTAAGGCTGATCTCTTTCCAAA
>JBCCZF010000221.1:0-5630 GCA_039188035.1 Bacteroidota bacterium
CTTGAATGTCTTTGGCCCGAAGAAAACCATGGAAAGGTTAGGACAAAAACACTAAGAAAAATACGTTTCATGCTTTGTTTTCTTAAAAGTTGAAAAAATAGCAAAATAATTAGGCAAGGGGGAACGTTTACCATAAAGAATTCTCAGGAAATTTTTGTTTGGGCAAAAAAGTGACTAATTTCAACCCAACGACTGTTTTAGGCCAAGAAGACCTTACTATTTCCTGGTTCGGTAGTATCCCCCCGATATCGTAATTGAAATTACTAATTTTTAGATTTTTTCTAGACTATTTATGCATCGATTTAAAATCGGGATAGCGACCGCTCTACTACTTTTAGTTTCCCTGGGGATCCTTTCCCTTGGACGACAACCTGAAACACAGACCGAATCCCTTACGAAACGTACCTCCCCCTCCCAATCGGAAAATAAAATAGATCCCGAACAAGCCAAAATCTATAGGTTACGGCAAGAGAGGGTGCGGGTTCAAATACGGGATTATTTTACCAAGGCTTTAGCCGCGAAGCATATTGTTGGGGCAGGGGTAAGCATCGTACAAGGGGACTCCATTTTACTTTTAGAGGGATTTGGAAAGCGGAATGTTATGGAAAGTACGTCATCAATTGATGGACAGACCCTTTTTCGGCTAGGTTCACTTTCCAAGGGTTTCGCCGGCGTACTTGCGACCGATTTAAGGGAAGAGGGAAAAATTGATTGGGACGACACTGTAAGGAGCTATCTCCCTGAATTTCAATTGGGTGACAGTGTCAATACTGAAAAAATCACCTTGGCCCATATCCTTTCCCATACCTCGGGCACGCCGTATCATAGTTTTACCAACCTTGTTGAGGCGGGACTACCCCTGTCCACCATTGCCAAGCGATTTAAGGAAGTCGCTCCGATCAGTGACCCAGGTGCTATGTACAGCTATCAAAATGCCATGTTTGCCCTTTGTGGTGAGATTATGGAACAGGTGACCGGACAGGACATCGCGACCCTATTGACCACCCGGTTTTTTACTCCTTTGGGTATGAAGGGAACCACAACGGATTACCATACCCTTATCAACTCCACCAATGTGGCCCTGCCCCATACCCGTAGGGGAAAGGGATGGGTCCCCAGAAAACTTAGCAACAGTTATCACAACGCTATTGCGGCGGGAGGAATTAACGCCAGTTCGGAAGACATGGCCAAATGGATGCGTTTTTTATTGGGACATAATCCGCAGGTTATGGAAAGCTCGGAATTGGCCCAGGCCTTTGCGCCTAGGGTGGAGGTCAATATTGGGCGCAAGTATTACAAGCGTTGGCCGGGCCACGTGGCGTCCCATTATGGTTTTGGATGGCGTAACCACACTTTTGAGGACGAAAACACCGGAGCCCGGGAAACGGTTTGGCACCACGGGGGAAGCGTGAATCATTTTAGGAATGAAATTGCCCTATATCCCCAAGCGGATCTAGGCATTTGCGTATTGATAAACGGCCCTTCCAAATTAGCAGGAACTGTGATTCCCGACTTGCGGGCAATCGTTAGAAAAGTATACGAAAAAACCGCTGCTACCTCTACAGACACCCTTCCTCAAAGCACGGCCGCACTTTCCTTTGAGGAATAATGGCAAGTATGATGAATCCGTAAAGGACTACGCAAACAAATCCAAGATGGGTTTTCCCTGCCCATCCGGAGTAGTATAAAAGGGTCTACCTTCAATAACATAGTGGGTTTCCGGATGTATCCCAAGGGCGTGATAGATGGATTGGTGTACCTGATCGATTACCACCGTATTTTCGATGGAGGAACAAGGTCTTTCATCGGCCGTCTTCCCGTAGACCAACCCTTTTTTTATGCCGCCGCCCCAAAGAAGTATGGAGCTTCCATCCGTAAAATGGCGGTGCATCCCATAGAACTTTTCGTCTGCTATAATGTCTGGCTGACTTACCTGATTCCTAACTTTTTTACCAGGGCGTCCCTCCATTAAAGCATCTCGGCTAAATTCACTGGCCAAGATGATCAGGGTGCGGTCCAAATGTCCCGATTCGTCCAGGTCTTTGATGAGCTGGGCCACAGGCCTATCGATCAATTCCTTCATTTTTATCACCCGGCTGTGGCCATTTTCATGGGTATCCCAACCTAAAAAGGGTTCGTATTCGGTAGAAACACTTATAAATCGTGCCCCGTTCATGGCCAAACGCTTTGCCATTAAACATCCCAATCCAAATCTTCCCGTATTGTAGATGTCGTATTTTTCCCGGGATTCCTGGTTTAGGTCGAATACTTGGGATTCTGGGGAATTCAGCAAGCGGTAGGACTGCTCCATGGATCGCATTAGGGATTCCCTCTGGTAATCACTGCCCCCCTCCATAACGGCACTTTTGTCTACCAATTCCTTATATAGTTTGTGCCGTGCCTCAAACCGCTTTAGGGACATGCCTTGTGGTGGGCGTACACTTTCCAAACCACTGGAGGGATCTGGAATAAGAAAAGGGCCGTATTCGCTACCTAAAAACCCTGCGGAATGAAATGCTTTCAATTCTTCACCTTCGCCTACGGTAAACCGCTGGCCCATAGCAATAAAAGGTGGAATCACCGGATTTACGGGACCCAACTCTTTGGCGATCCAAGCCCCGATGTGTGGTGCTTGCACGGATTGGGGAGGTTCATAACAGGTATGCCAATGGTATTGATGCCGCGTATGCAGAATATGGCCTAAGTCTGCAGACTTGTAGGATCGGATTATGGCACCCCGATCCATGACACTGCCAATGGACTCGAGGCCCTGGGAAAACTCCAGGCCATCCACTATAGTCGGAACCTTTGGAAAGGAGCTTAACATGCGTTTGCTTTCCATCCCTTTTTCAAAGGGGGCATAGGCCTTGGGGTCAAAGGTTTCGGTATGGGCCATGCCTCCCGCCATCCAAAGCAGGATAACCGTATCTGCCATGGTGTTTGTCTTTGGGGGCCGGGTACAAGAACCCAGAAAGCTGGCGGTAGGGATGCTCGTTGTAGCGGCGGCAAGACTGGCCGCTCCCATTTTTTTCATAAACGTCCTACGTGAATTCTCGAGTTTTTTATCCATAACAATGTCAATTGATGAATTGAAATTCCGGCAAAAGAAGCGTAGCCCAAAATAAATCTTGAACCGCTGCCTTATCCGGAGTATTTCCCAAAGTGCTTAAAATAACGCTACCCTCTTTTTTTGAAGGTTTTCGCCCCAGACACTTTAGGTACAGATCGGTAATCATTGCCTCGCTGTTGGAACCATAATGGTCCAGCCATTCGGAGGCCCCTTCCTCAAGTACCGCATTAAAGGAGGTGCCATTTGTAAGTTCCAAAGCCTGTAAGAGGGTCGCCTGCCCATCCCTTTTGGTGGTCACATTTTCCCTGCTGGGCCGGCCCAGGGCTTTTAAAAAGGAATTTTGGCGTACGAGGCTTGCCCGGGCAAAGGGAGAACGATAATCAGAAAAGGTAAAATTTAACAACATATCCCAATGCTTGGAACCATAGTTCCGAACATCGTTCCAATCAGTATCCCCATATGACAACTGATGCCAATCCAAATCCGGGGTAATGTCCGTGCTTTTCCAACCCTTGCCCTTGGCCGAGCGGATCCATGTTTCCAAACTATCCTTTTGCAGGACTTTCATCTGAAAGAGCAGTCCGGCCGGATTGGGAATGGTCCCTTCATTCTCCGCTGCTATCGCGATGATATTTGCACCCGGTTTTAGAAAGGGGGCGGTGTCCAGTACATCTACCTTTCTCCAATCGTTCCCCGTGCCTACTTTTTGCCCGTTGAGATAAAGGGTGTAGGAATGGTCAACAGATATAAGTGCCTCGGCATTTAGTATATCGGTTTTCGGTAAATTGAATTTATGTCGAAAAAACCGCTTCCCGGGATCGGGTAACACATCCCTGTCCGCCTTGATTTCCCTATGCCATATCCTGTCCGAAGGGATGTTGCCCTCCATGGGATCGTAGGCTGCCGCATAATGGACCGGGGCAATGGTTTGGCTTACGGCATCGGTGAATTGTTCTGCACTCAAGCGTCGCATCAACGGACCCTGGAATACATATTTGGAGGAGGTGACTGCTTCCTTTTTTTTGTAATTTACGGCAGGCAACTGATAGCTTTTCGAGCTCATTATGGTTTGGATGAGTTGCTTGATGTCATATCCCGAATCGATAAAATCCGCTGCCAACCAATCCAAAAGGGTACTGTTCCAGGGTGTGTTGTCCATTTCATCCACAGGTTCCACAATGCCCCGCCCCATCAGCCTTTGCCATATCCGATTGGTAAAGGTACGATACAGCCTGCCGTTCTCGGGTTTTACCATAATTTGGGACAGCCTTAGCAACCGTTCCTGTAGGTTGTCCGCATTTACCGTTCCCAGCTGCGGGTATAGGAAATTCACCTCTGCCATTTTTCCGATGGGCTTGTCACATCGGTTTAGTTCCAAGACGGAATCGGCGAATATGGAGGCAAAGCCATAGGCTTGGCCTAAAGTGAGATTGCTTACAAAACTGTTGTGGCAAGAGGCACATTTTACGTTGACACCCATAAGGGATTGGCCAATATTTTGGGCCGCCTGCATTTCCGTACGTTGACTTGCATTGACCACGCCACGCCATTGAATCCCTTTGATGAAACCCTCGGATTCGGGATTTGGGTTCACCAATTCCTGCACAAGGGTATTGTAGGCTTTGTTTTCCAAAAGGGCCGTATACAGCCAATGGGTTATCTGTTTTCGACCACCCGTGATGAAACCTGTACCCGAATAATCGTTTCGCAATAGATCGTTCCAAAAACTAAGCCAATGCTGGGTATAGTTATGTTTGTCCTCCAATAAGGTTTTTATGAGCCGCTCCCTTTTTTCGGGATGGGTATCCTGTACAAAGGGAGCTATGCTTTCCGGTTCCGGAAGCAATCCTACAATATCCAAGTACGCCCTTCTTTGAAAGGTTTGATCGTCCACGGTTTCCGGCCAATCGACATCTTTTCCTTCAAAATAAACATCCATGATTTTATCTATGGGATGCGGTTCCGTAGAGTCCGGTAATTCCGGTTTGGATAAGGCTAAAGGAGCTTCTGGAAATACCTTGAGCGCCCTATCCGACCAATGGGCCCCTTTTTGGATCCACAGTTGTACCAAGGCAATTTCATCGGTCTTTAGGACTTTTCCTTTTTTGGGCATTACCCCATCCGCGTCCGGAGGTAAAGTTATCCTTTTATAGAGCTCGCTTTGCTCCGGTTGCCCCGGGACAATAACTTCGCCTGAATCCCCGCCCTTGAAGACACCCCGTTTGTTTTCCAGGACTAAACCTCCTTTTTGCTTGTTTTCCCCATGGCACTGGTAACAATTGTGCGCGAAAATGGCGCGTACTTCCAAATTAAGATTATCCAATTGGGATTCGGAAAGGGAATCTTTCTGGCGTAGTTGTCCCAGTAATTCGGTAGATTTACCAGAGTCGTACATTTTTGATTTTCCAGGAAGTGCGCTTACAAGGTAGTCTTCCCCATGCGTAAGGCTTGCCCCATAGTGTCCCGCCACGGTAAGGCATCCTACCGACAGGCCAAGTAGTACACGATAGGCGCCCAGCCCGTTTCCGTTTCCAAACTGCGTCCTGCGTAACATTATAGC
>JBCCZF010000222.1:0-5626 GCA_039188035.1 Bacteroidota bacterium
ATCGAGGTGAAGATCGAGCGACTTGCCGCGTTTCTTGGCATTGAAGGTGGCTATGAGGGCTTCTTAGACAAGATTACAGAGCTTAGCCGGCTTTGATCCGTGTCTTCGATTCGGAGAATAAAGTCCCCCTTATTTTTTTTTGCAAATAAATAATTGAACAGGGCGGTACGAACGCCTCCAATATGTAGGCCTCCGGTAGGGCTTGGTGCAAAACGTACGCGAACTTTTGAAATCATGCCTCAAAGGTATGCAATAGGGTGTATTTGCCCAAGGTTTTATCGTCTCTAGGGATTGGGTAAAGTCCCAATTTGGTTGCTTGGGCGGGGTTTGTGTTGTTTTAACATATTTTTGCAGCGGGTATTTGGCATATAAAGTATCTTAGATTGTGTATGGAACCTGATTTGAGTACATATAATCGCATTTTGGAAAAATTGAGGCGTTTTATACGCAGGTATTATACGCAAAGACTCATACAGGGTCTTTTGCTTTTTTTGACTTTGGGTATCCTTTTCTTTCTCATCATTACGGGCTTGGAGTATTTTTTGTGGCTGGGCTCTGGGGGACGACTTTTGTTGTTTTGGGTTTTCTTAGCCATTGAAGTTTTCTTGCTCTATCGCTTTGTATTGCTGCCCTTGCTGTATTTGTTTCGTCTACGGGCCGGTATTACCAACAAGGATGCATCACGGTATATTGGGAAATATTTTCCCGAGGTGGACGACAAGTTGTACAACCTTCTGGATTTGGCGGATGATGTAGAACATTCGGAACTGCTTATAGCTAGTCTAGAACAACGGTCTAAAGCATTAAGTCCTGTTCCTTTTGTAAAGGCGGTGGATTTGCGACGGAGTCTTGGATACGTTAGATATCTGGGTATCCCATTAGGTATTCTTTTAATTATATGGGCAAGCGGACGTTTGTCAAGTTTTTTTGGTTCGTACAATAGGGTAATTCACTATGGAACGGCCTATGAAGCTCCGGCGCCGTTTTCATTTAGGCTTTTGTCCGGGGATTTAGAGGTTTTTGAGGACCGTGGTATAACGGTTTTGGTGGGTACCGAAGGTGAAACAAGGCCACAACAGGTACACATTGTGGTGGAAGATAGACCCATTTTGATGCGAGGGACTAAGGGAGTATTCGAGTATTCCTTTGAATCCCCGTTAGGGGATACGGAATTTTATTTTCAGGCCAACGGAGTGCGTTCCAAGACCTATCAAATTCGTGTTTTAAAGGTTCCGGGGCTTAGGGATTTTGAAATGGTTTTACAGTTCCCTAAGTACACGGGAAAGGGGCGTGAAGTTGTTAAAAGTACGGGAAACGTTGTTGTACCGGAGGGCACCAGGATCACCTGGAACATTTCAGCTAAAAATACAGGGCGTATTGAAATGGGATTTGGTGATGAAAAGGTCACCATGAACAAAGATGGGGGGGATTTTACACTCACTAAGAAGGTGTATGGGGAATTGCCGTATACTTTGGCCACCTCAAATGGCCATGTATCTGATTATGAGGTTCTTAAATACAAGATAAAAGTGATCAAAGATGATTATCCGGCTATTCGGGTGAAGCAAATCCGGGATTCTTTAGAGCCCAATCTTTCCTATTATTCAGGTGAGGTCTCTGACGACTATGGTTTAACCGAATTAAGTTTAATATATTATCCTGAAAGTCAGAAAGATAAGTCGGATACCATAGGGTTAATGCAGCCATCCGAGAACTTCAGGCAGTTTTATTACACCTTTCCATCCGGAGTACAGGTTGTTGCAGGTCTGGAGTACAAGCTATTTTTTCAAATAGCCGATAACGATGGGATTCATGGGGGAAAGACAAGCAGGAGCCAGGTTTTTTCAACACGGATTTTAGATGGTCAAGAGCTTGGGCAAAGGGCTTTGGATAATGCCAAAAGATCACTAAAGGATTTAGATGGTTCTTTGCAAAAGTTTAAAGAGAATGGGCAGGAGTTAAATGCAATTCGTCAAGAACAAAAGGAAAATAGAGCCAGCGGTTTTGCGGAACAGCGGAAATTGCGGGACTTTTTGAGGAATAGGAGTGAGCAAGAACGTCGTATGGAAGAATTTGCCAAGGAATTAAAGGATAATTTGAAGAAGGAGGATGCCCCGGATGACTTGCTTTTGGAGCGATTGGAACGACAGGAAATAGCGGCAGAAAAGAATAGAAAGTTAATCGAAGAACTGGAGCGGATTGCGGATAAGATAAATAAAGAGGAACTTTCCAAGCGACTTGAGGAGTTGGGCAAGCAACAACAGAGTAATGAACGCAATCTGGAGCAGTTGTTGGAACTCACCAAAAGATATTACGTTACTGAGAAGTTGAATCAATTGGCCAGGGATTTGGAAAAATTGGCGGAAAATCAAAAGAAACTGGGGGAAGATGAAACTGAGGAACAAGGGGAGATCTCATCACAGGAGAAGTTAAATCGTGATTTCGAGAATTGGGTAAAGGAGATGGATGAACTGGAAAAGGAGAATGGGGATTTAGCGAAACCAATTAAATTGAACAATGATGTATCCGCTCAGGATGAAATAAAAGAAGAGCAGGAGGAGGCCCTAAAAGAATTAAACCAAGAGAATAGGGATGAGGATGGCGCGGAACCTGATGAAGGACAGAAAGTCTCCAATAGGAAGCAGAAATCTGCGGCAAGGAAGATGATGGAACTAAGCCAAGGTATGAGGGCTTCCGGAAACGGGGGCTCTAGTATTGTTGAGGATGCCGAAATGCTGCGTCAAATATTGGATAACTTGATTATGTTCTCCTTTAAGCAGGAGGCTTTGCATGATAAGTTGGAGGCGTCCGATGCTGAGAATCAAACGATTTCAAATATGCTTAAAAGGCAAAAAGAGCTACGCAATCTGTTTGAACATATAGATGACAGTATCTTCGCGCTTTCATTACGAAGGGCGGAACTATCGGAATTTGTAAATGAACAGATTTCCGAGGTGTATTATAATACGGACAAAGCTTTGGAGCGTATCGCAGAGGGGCAAACGTTTCAAGCGATTTCATATGAGAAATACATATTGAACGCTTCAAATGGTTTGGCCGACTTTCTGGCCAAAATTTTGGAGAATATGCAAGAGGCCATGATGTCGGGTTCCGGGCAGGGAAGTTCGGGGAATTTCCAGCTACCGGATATTATCAAAGGGCAACAAAGTCTGCAACAAAAGATGCAGGGTATGGGACAACAGGGTCTGGGAAGTCCTCAGGACGGTCAAGGAGAAACGGGGGATCAGTCTTCTGCAGGGAAAAAGGGAAAAGGACAGAAAGTAGAAGGACAGAACGGTGAAAAAGGTCAGCAGGCAGGGGAAAACGGCCAGGCGACTAAGGGTGAGGGAAATAAAGGAGAAGGAGGTGGACAATCTGGTCAGCGCAATACAGTTGCGGGCCAGGGTTTGGGTGAAAGTGAGCTTAAGGAAATATATGAGATTTATAAGGAGCAGCAGCAAATTCGGGAACAATTGGAAAAGCAATTGGAGAACCTTATAAATACCAAAGATCGCCGTTTGGGAGAAAAACTGGTAAAGCAAATGGAGGATTTTGAGAACGATTTGCTAGAGAATGGTATAACACAGCGTACGATGAACAGGGCAAATAATATTCAGTACGAACTTTTAAAACTGGAAAATGCTGCGCTGAAACAAGGGCAAAAAGAACGTAGGGAGAGTAGCACTGGTGAACGTTCCTTCCAGAACCCAATACTGGGCAGGCCTGGGGTAATAAAGGACGCTGAAGGAGAAGTTGAAATATTAAACCGAGAGACCTTGCCATTGGAGCATAGTTACAAGAACAGGGTAAAGAACTATTTTAAGTCGGGTGATTGAGTTCCACTATACTACGGAATTTCGTTTGGGAACCGATAGAGAGTATCGTTCATGGCTTCAACGAAGTATTGGTCTAATGGGCTATAAGGCTGTGAATTTGGTTTATGTCTTCGTATCCGATGAATATCTGTTGGGGTTAAATCGGGAGTATCTGGGTCATGATAGTTTCACTGACATTATTACCTTCGACTATGTTCAAGGGATGGATTTGTCTGGAGATATTTTTATTTCGGTCAGGAGGGTAGAGGAAAACGCCATGAAATTCAAGGTTACTTTTGAAATGGAAATAAGACGCGTTATGGCGCATGGCCTTTTACACCTTATGGGATATGGAGATAAAACGGAAGAACAAACTCGCTTAATGCGGATTGCTGAGGAGAAAATGATGAAATTGTTCCACGTGGAACAGTAGTTTTTATGTTTCGGAGCACATATGATATAATCGTTGTAGGGGGAGGTCATGCCGGGGCAGAGGCCGCCGCCGCCGCCGCCAATATGGGGTCGTCTACCTTGTTGGTTACAATGAACTTGCAAACCATCGGACAGATGTCTTGCAATCCCGCTATGGGTGGAATCGGGAAGGGCCAAATCGTGCGGGAGATAGATGCTTTGGGGGGCTACAGCGGTACTATTACGGACAGGTCCGCCATTCAATTTAAAATGCTCAACAAATCCAAGGGCCCCGCCATGTGGAGTCCGAGGGCACAGAATGACCGCATGCGTTTTGCCGAGGAATGGCGGTTGGCTTTGGAGGGCACCCCCAATCTTGATTTTTACCAAGAAATGGCGCAAGGACTTCTGGAGGATAGGGGTAGAATTGTTGGGGTACGTACTTCCCTGGGTGTAGATATAAGGGCAAGGGCCGTGATACTTACGAATGGTACCTTTTTGAATGGCCTTATCCATATAGGAGAAAAGCAGTTTGGGGGTGGCAGGGCAGGTGAAAAGGCGGCTACTGGTATTACCGAACAGTTGGTGGATTTTGGTTTTGACAGTGGGCGTATGAAAACTGGAACCCCTCCCAGAGTGGACGGGAGATCGTTGGATTACTCAAAAATGATCGAGCAACCGGGAGATTCGGATCCGCAAAAGTTTTCCTATCTGGACACCAAAGTCTTGGAGGTACAGCGCGACTGTCACATGACCTACACAAGCACAGAGGTGCATGAATTGTTACGGGAGGGTTTTGACCGCTCTCCCATGTTCAATGGAAGAATCAAAAGTATAGGCCCGCGATATTGTCCCTCCATAGAGGATAAGATAAATCGTTTTGCGGATAAAGACCGTCATCAGATCTTTGTAGAACCGGAGGGCTGGCATACGGTAGAGGTATACGTGAACGGCTTTTCCACGTCATTACCGGAGGATATCCAGTACAGGGCGCTAAAATCAGTCAAAGGCTTTGAAAATGTGAAGTTCTTCAGGCCAGGGTATGCCATTGAGTACGACTATTTCCCACCAACGCAGTTAAGACATACTTTGGAAACCAAATTGGTCGAGAACCTGTATTTCGCGGGCCAGATTAATGGTACTACAGGATATGAGGAGGCCGCCTCGCAGGGCGCCCAGGTCGTCTGCCTGCAGGAGCTGTTCTACGGACCCTACTTCTGCGCCGAACAGGACGCCAAGTGGTACGAGCTCACCGAGCGCGTCCCCGACGGGCCGACCGTCAAGCTCATGCAGCAGCTGGCCAAGAAGCACGAGATGGTACTCGCCGTTGGCGTCGATCACGGCGGCCGTGTTGTAATACACGCCCGTGATCTCCTCCTCGTACATCGGGACGACGAGCA
>JBCCZF010000223.1:0-5619 GCA_039188035.1 Bacteroidota bacterium
ACCGTATCTTGGTGACGCTCGTAGAATTCGACACACTCCTGTTGTAAATCTAGGATCTCATCCAGTACATTACTGTCCCTGGGAACGGAAAGTTGCTTGGCAAGGGCCGAAGCCAGAAGGGTCTGTACCGCATTTTTCCCTGATTCCGATATGGGTTTTTCCAGTAAGGCCCTCGCCAACTCCACCACATGGCCTGCTTCCCCAATATCCAACAAATGGTTCATGAAATGTTTGGCCGAAAAGACCAATTCTTCATCATCCCGAGCGGCCGAAAGGGCTTCTTGATAGACCATTGCCAATTCAAAGACACCCTCCTTTTGCGCCAAGTTCCCATAATGCCTTACAATGGCCAGGTTATGAGGCCGATGTTTCTTCAGCCAGCGCAACATGGAATCCGTTATTTCATAACCGAACTGTAAGTGGGTGGCGATACGCATTTCCCAATACAGGGGGGTTCCTTCCTCAAGATATTGGAACGCCCTTTGGTGGTTCCCCAATTTATAAAAAACAAGTGCTAAAAGATTGTTTTCCGTAAGATCGGTCTCCGAAAACAGGAAAGGAGGCCCTATATCGTTCCAGTCAAGGGGGCAATGTATTTTATGGGTCTGGACCAGGAGTTGTCTATCCTCCACAATAGGTGTACCACAGGGGGTAACCGTAACTAGTTCCGATAGGCGCGAAACTGCAGAAATACTCCGTATGACAGTTGATTCATGCTCAGTTGCTACAGAAATTGAAAGCATTTTTTTTGACTCTTTGGGTTCCTCTTGGATCCCTAGCGGCCAAATCCGTCATGATCTTTCCTGTGATGCGGGCTAGTTTTTCGGTACGGTAAACACCAATATAACGAATCAAAAACCGTTTGGGGTCATGGATGTCCATAAACAATAAGGACACTTCCCATTGACCATTTTCCTTGGTTATCCGATGTTGTACTTCCGAATTTAACAACCAATCGTCATCCTGGTCTATTTCTGTAAGCATATCTTGAGCAATCTGGTCTTTTCGACCATTTCAAAGTTTAACTTCCTGTCTTCCGCATCCAGTTCATGTTCAATAAGAATTTCACGTACCGATAGGGATTTATCCCCTTTAAGGTTCCGTTCCTTTAACATAAACTGCGCTCCCTCATGAACTTTGGCGAACCAAACACTGGATACAGGCGTAACCAGCAATTTTTTGCTCTGTTTTTCATAGGTTGCGAATGCGAAAGTAATACCATTAAACAATTTATGGGCCAAATTGGCCGAAATAATGATATGCCCCGATCGTAAATGGACCATCAGGTTTCGCAGACTGACCGTAGGTCATCCAAAATAAAATTCACTACTTTGTTTCCGGCAGCTTCCACCTCTGGGCTCAATTCTACCTCTAGCCTAGTATTGTCAATAGCGATGAGATAAACTTGAATGTCCTTTGGGTAATCACTGCCCATTATTTTTTTGGCGTACGAAAGGGCTTGGTCCCATTTCATACCATGTAGAAAAACCATAGGGTCTTCTTTGGGTGCTTCCATCACCTCATGGGCCGGCACTTTAAAAAGCGTGCCCGTAGGTTCCCCACTATTGACGACAGCGTCTACCAATAAGATCCGTTGGTGTCCCTTGAGTCCGAACAAGACCTCAAAAGCGGAGGTGCCCATATCAAATATGCGCACATCCGAACGCTGCCCCAACTGTTTTTTGAGGCATTCGATAACGTAAATCCCTACGGCATCGTCACTTCGGACGGGATTCCCAAATCCCATTATGGCGGTTTTCTTTTCCACAGCTATTGTATCGGAGCCCCACTTGGCGTTTAATTGCCCTTGGGTTCCCAATCTTTTTTCTTTATAGTTTAAATCTTGAAAGTTCTTTACCGGTTTTGGCGTCATGGGCATGTACGGTACATACCAAGCACGAATCGAACGAACGTGCCACAATGCCCACTTCCACGGGATCTTCCGGATCTTCGATTTCGGAGCCCAATAAGGCCGCTTCTATGGGGCCTGGATTCTCATTGGCATCCATAGGGCCCACGTTCCAGGTGGTCGGTGCCATAACCTGATAGTTTTTGATAACCCCATCCTTAATTTCAATCCAGTGTGCCAAGGAACCACGTGCCGCTTCCGTAGCGCCAAAGCCCTTGCCATCCCTTTCCACAGGTTTGGTATAAAAGTCCCCATCCAAATCGATTTCGGTCAACCATTTTTCAATGAGGGTATACAATCGCGGTGCTTCATGGACCCTTGCCAATACCCTGGTAAATACACTTGGCCCCATCTTCTGCATGATATCCCCAAACAATGGATCTTGAATCTGATGGTCCAGGTTGTTGGGGTTGGCATTCATGATTACACGTGATAAGGGTCCGGCCTCACAGGCATGGCCATCGTAACGCGGAGCCTTTGACCAGCTATACTGTCCGCTAAAATCCGTATCGTGCAGGGCGGTGGATGGTGCCGGGGTGGGCAAGGGCTCGTCCCAAGGATGCAACCCACTCTCTTGATCGTTGAACCAGGAGTGTTTTACGTGCTCGCTGACCTTGAGATGGTCAAACTCATGCCAATTTTTCCCATCAAAGAATCCACTGGAACTGATCAATGCCTTATTTCTACCCTCAATGGTAGGTTTGTTGTACAAGTCTTTGTGCAGATAGGTACCAAACGCCATGAACTTCCCTACACCTTGCCCAAAGGTATCCAATCCAAACTCCAAGCCGGCCCGTAGATAAAGCCCCAAATCACTGTTTCGATGCGCCTCGCTCTCGTCCAACCATGTCATGAGGTCGTCCCAACTTTTGATTTCCAAATAACGTTCAATGGAACAGCCCAACCAAATGGGCTCCAACCAATCATTTTTGAACTGCGTCATAATGGCATGTGCCCGGGTAATATCTTTTAAGGTAGGGGCACACATGACCCCACCGGGGACCATATAACTGGAATGTGGCCACTGCCCCCCAAAAAGCGCGTATACCTGTACGGGAAGTGCACTTGCCGTCAATCCCTTTTGGAAGGTCTCTCCCACATAGGCCGCCCAGCGCCGTACCACTTCGCTATACAAAGGTTTGTTGGCAAATTTTTTGTTCGCCATATCTGTGGCAAAGATGGCATAGAACCACCTTGGTATACTTTGGATGGTTTCCGTAGCCTGCCCTATGGCACGTAACAAAAGTGCGTTTGGGGATAGGGAGGTACCCCATGCCGTATCCAATGCAGAAGAGGCGCAATACAGGTGTGAACCCCCGCAGATACCGCAAATTCTAGGAGTAACAATAAGTCCCGATTGGGGATCCTTGCCCTCCATGATTTTTTCAAAACCCCGGAACATGGCCGCTTGTGTGTGGGCCCGGGTGACTTTTCCGTCTTCAATGTATACCTTTACATCCAAATCCCCCTCTACACGACCTACCGGGGAAATATTCAATTCTTTTACAGCCATTTTTATTGTATTCTAATGTTCTATTTTGAAGTTTCCATAATTCTATGGTTTTTGGGCAATACCTTTTGAAAACCGGCCTCTATATAATAGGCCATTTTTGTTCTTCCGGTAGGAACTTCCTTGGGTAAAAAGCCCAAGTATTTCATGGTCTTGAATACGCTGCCCTTTTTGAGGTCGTTGTGGGGAAAACCCGGTTCCGTGCATCCTAGACAGGGATGGTTGGCCCTGGTCTTACTGGATTGCCTGTTCCATAGGATATTGTTGCAGCTGGCCCGTGTCATGGGCCCACGACAGCCTACTTCGTAAAAAAGGCAACCGCCCCTTCGTCCAAAACCCCCATCCACTTTTTGGGCAAAATTGGTAACATTGGTACAGCCGTCCTGGACAAAATTGGTGAAGAAGGTTTTTGGCCTATGGAATTCATCTATCTGCACATCCCCGATTCTGCCCACGGCAATAGCGACCAATATTTGACTGATCCAATCCGGATGGGCGGGACAGCCCGGAATATTGATTACAGGTAGCCCACCTTTGGAAACGTAGTCTGCCCCCAGAAACCCCCCTTTTTCCTTTTTATGGAATTGCATGCCCGTGGATTCACTTGGATTAGGTGGTACCGCAGGTATGCCCCCCCAGGTGGCACAGTCCCCTACCGCAACCACATATCCTGCAACCTCGGAAAGTTCCTTTACCCAATCGATCATAGGTCTGTCCGCAAAAAAGTTCATTCCTCCGGTCCCATTGGGCCCTTGTATCAGGGATCCCTCAAAGACAAGGATGTCCATTTGTATTTTTCCGTCCAAAATATCCCGGAGCAGCTCTTGAACCTGATCTCCTATTTGAAGTCCCGTCGTGGGATGCCAAAGGATATTAAGTCCAAAATCGGTAATCAATTCCACCACGGTGGGTTCCTCGGCATTCAAAAAGGACATTGTATTACCACTACATGCACCTCCCTGTAACCATAAAACATTAGCCATAACCTGTTCAATTTGGTGTTTGGTATTTTGTGGGTTTGATTAAACAAAATTGAATTTTGTTTAATTTTCAGTACTTTTTTATTACACAAAATGCCAAAATATGTTAACTTATTGGTAAATTGACAAAAAAAGACGGCAATTCAAAACAATGCTCTCAATTTAAAGTCAATCTAAATCCATTTTAGGTTTCGCCCTTTAAACCCCAATACGTCGCATTAGCACAAAACTAGGATTACGTGCTATTGATGTGATCAATTACCTGGCCCATAGGGACTTTCACTAATTTGTGGAAATCATAAAACCTATGGAAATGAAAAAAAACACTAGTCGCCCTCACAGCAATGTTGGCCTTTTTGATACAACCCTTTTCGGTACGCTGGGCCGATATATTCATCACCCTGTGCATTATAGTCTTTTGTTGTATCATGGAATTCCTATACAAAAAGACCGAGGTTAAAAAAGAAAACAAATAGCTAAGGGCCAGGTTTCGGATGTACGGGGTATCCCAATCAAATGGGAAAACCCTATTGTACATTACCTTCCTGAGGTGACTTTGGCTATGCTTGTATTGCCAACCTTTTATTTCGTGGCCAAATTGCTCGCGAAGATCGGACTTCGTTTTTATTCCAGGATCTTTAAAAAACAATATGGGGTTGCCAAAGCCATATCCCGGATGATTTACTTCTTGTTTATCGTTTCCGGGGTGTTTTTGGCCTTGGAGATCCTTGGATCGGTAAGTGCCCCCATCAAATTACAGGCAGGTGCCGGAAGTAGCTATCGTGGCGGGTTTTGCCTTTAAGGAGATTGCCTCGAATACCTTTTTCCGGTTGCATTCTAAGCATACAACGCCCTTTTGGCCCGGGCGATTGGGTTACCATCGACGACAATTTTGGAACCATTCTGGAAATCGGGTGGATTACCGCATCCCTAAAGACCATTTCCGGGCAAGAGGTATTTGTACCCAACCGGCTCATTTACAAAACTACCGTCACCAACTATTCTACTTTTAAAAAAACGGGCAATCCTTAAATCCGGGGTTTCCTGTGGGGATGACCTGGAACATGTTAGAAAAGTAGCGCTGGAAGAAGTCTATAAAATTGACGCATTTTTAAAGGACGAGGTGGTGGCTTTTTACTTTACGGGGATTGGAAGCTCCACCTATATCTTTGAAGTCCGCTTTTGGATACGGTTCACCCGCCCAAAGGATTATCTACAGG
>JBCCZF010000224.1:0-5611 GCA_039188035.1 Bacteroidota bacterium
CGTACTCCTCGCCGATCAGGTCCGGCCGGAACAGCACCTCGGGCCTGGGCCGCTTACAAGGTATATGAGATTGACAAGAAGAAAAGAGGAAAGGGGGATATCGCCTTTTTAAAACGGGTCTTTAATAAACTATCCCTCAATTTTACCTGGTGGGTCAATCGTAAGGACTACAATGAAAACAACGTATTTGAAGGTGGATTTTTAGGACTGGATAATATCGGGGTTTTTGACCGAAGTAGCCATATCCCGGGAGACGGCCATTTGGAACAGGCGGACGGCACGGCATGGATGGCCATGTTCTCCCTGAACATGCTCCAGATTGCCTTGGAAATTGCCCAAGAAGATGAGGCGTATGAAGATATGTGTACCAAGTATTTTGAACATTTTGTCTACATCGCGGAATCCTTGAATAGGATAGGCAAGGATTGGGTAGGCAGTTGGGATGAACAAGATGGATTTTTTTACGATATCCTGGTACTTCCAGGGAATCGCTATGTTCCAATAAAAGTAAGGTCTTTGGTGGGATTGATGACCCTTAATTCCGTATTGGTATTGCCCTATGAAAAATTGAAAAATGTGCAGCATTTTTACACGGGGTTCAAATGGTTTTTGGATTATCGGCGGAAGCATGAAAAATATTGCGTTGTTGAAAATTTTAAGGAAGGTGGGGATATTCTTCTTTCCTTGGTTCCCAAAAATAGGATGGAGCGCTTATTAAAAGCACTTTTGGACGAAAATGAGTTTTTAAGCCCTTATGGCATTCGAGCTTTATCCAAGATTCATAGAGATCCCTATGAAGTGGTAATAGAGGGTCAGGAATTTAGCGTAAGGTACGACCCTGCGGAATCTAGCACCCATCTTTTTGGAGGTAATTCCAACTGGAGGGGTCCCATTTGGATTCCAATGAACTTTCTTTTTGTACAATCGCTTTTGGAGTACTTCAAGTACTATGGGGAAGATTTTAAGGTCACTTGTCCCGGTGATGCGACCAAGGAATACAATTTGCAAGAGCTAAGCCACGACATCAACAGGCGCTTGGTAGCTATTTTTAAGAAGGATGTCAACGGGAATAGACCCGTAAATGGGTTGCACAAGGAGTGGTACCAAGAAGAACATTTTAGGGATCTGGTTCTATTTTATGAGTATTTCCATGGCGACAATGGCCGCGGTGTAGGGGCTTCGCATCAAACTGGGTGGACGGGATGTGTTGCCCATTTGATCAATGAATCTAGTTGGGAAGAAGGTTAGCCCGATAGTTTTAAAACGGGAAAAGCCCAATGCAATGGGCCAAAACCTCAATATCACTTTTCCTATGCTGTGCACTTAATACAATCCGGTTCTTAAGGCCAGACTGTTTGTTGGGATAGTTAAAATCCGTTACTATGATTTTATGTTCCCGCAGGTATTCGGTAAGTAGGGCATTGGAATAACTAAACGCAGGGTGATTTTGCATATAGCTGAAATTCCTTGGACTTTTTAAGGATTTCAAAAAATAATCGATGTGTTGTTGTAATCGTTTTCTTTTTTGGATAAATAGGCCCTCGCACTCCAGTAGTGTTGCCAAGTTGGCCGGAGCCGTGGGACTGGCACCGCCGAAAAAAGGAGTTTTTACCAACTCTGCTGTTCGAGATTTGGAAGCAAAGATGGCACCGCCCTGAATACCGAACCCTTTACCCAGGGAAGAACAAACAATCAATTCCTTGGCCCCCAGCGCTTCTAAAATTCGAAATACACCACCTCCTTTGGATCCCACTACCCCCAAGCCATGGGAGTCGTCGGCAATGAGTATTGTCTCTTTCAACGGCAGGGTCTTTAATCCCTCAAAATGGGGATAGTGTGCTCCGGAAAAATCTATGGAATCCAGAAGGACCACAGGTATACTTTTGGATTTTCCCGCAAGATGTTCCCGGACCGCAATATTTAGGGATGCAAAGGTGACGGCTTGTTTTTTATTTGTGGCCAAATGCAGGGCGGAATGGGTGTTAGGGGCATAAAAGAGTTTATAGCGCGCCGTATTGAAATATTGTACCACAAATTGTCCGGCCAGGTAACCTGAGGACAAGGTAACACAGGATTCGCTTCCTACCATTTGAGCCAAATGGGCCTCGGCCTGCCCATAAACGGAAAACCGAATATTGGAGTTTCGGGAAGCCCCGTTGTTGGTTCCGTATTTTTTGAGGTTCCGAATCAGGGTTTCCCGAAATACAGTATTGGTCTGAAGACCTAGGTACGAAGTTCCGCCGAAGTATAAGTGCTTCTTGCCGTCTAGTTTTAATTCCCTTCCGGGAAAATTATCGGTAACATAGATCATGGGAGTAGAGTTATTCCACTTCCCCCAAGTTTTGGGAAAACTACTGCGCCGGTATTCTCAATATGAACGCCTTGGGCAATATCCTTTTTAAGGAGCATGGCCCCATCCATGTCCACATAATCCAGTTGGGGCAAGAGTTGTGCAATGGCCGAAATACCAACGGTGGACTCCGTCATACATCCTACCATTATCTTGAGCCCCAAGGCCTTTCCCTTTTCGATCATACGTAGTGCTGGGGTAAGACCGCCACACTTGGTCAGTTTTATGTTTATACCGTTAAAATGAAGCGCACATTTTTCAACATCCTGCTCTAGAATACAACTTTCATCGGCAATTACCGGCAATACACTGTGATGTGCTACCTTTTCCATGCCTTCCCAATCGGTTGCGGCAAGGGGCTGTTCCAAAAATTCCACGCCCATGTCCTTGAGCAGGCGTGCATTTTCAATGGTTTCCCCTGCCGTCCAGGCGCAATTGGCATCTACTCGGAAAACAGCATCCGTATGTTTGCGAAGTTCACTAACGATGGCTACATCATTTTCCGTCCCTAATTTAATTTTATAGAGCGGCCAGGGTTTTCCCTTGATCTTGGCGACCATTTGGTCTATGTCTGCAATGCCAATAGTATAGTTGGTTATGGGGTAGTTCTCCAAAGTAGTCCCCCAGAGTTCGTACAAAGCTTTGCCCTGGAGCTTTCCATGAAGGTCCCAAGCGGCCAAATCCAAGGCACATTGGGCAAAGGAACTCAAGCCTTTTTTGACCAAAAACGCATGGAACTCCCTTGGGTTTTCCCCTGTCAAAGAGGTTATATCCTCGCGAATCCCTTCAATTTGATCCATCATGCCGGCCACGGTTATGCCATAATAGGGATTGGCGGTCGCCTCCCCATATCCGGTTTCCCCATCTTGGGAAAGTGAAACGATCAAAGTATCCTGAAAATCATGGGATTCCCGGGAAATGCTGAAAGTATGCCGTAACGGAAGCACAAATTTTTTTAAACCCAGTTGCATGCTGTAAAATTTATGCTAAGATAGGTAGACCTGCCAGGTTTTGGAAACCCCACAGGTCTAAACAACTTGAATTTTTTAAAGTTTAGTCCCGTTTGGTAATGCTGCCGGAAAGGTTCTTTTTACTGGTTACAGCTGCCTCCCCGGTATAGGAGATATTGCCTCCGCTGCTGGCATCGGCCGTAAGGGATTCCGAAACATTTACACTAAGATTCCCACCGCTGCTGGCGTCGGCCTTGCACACCAGGGTCCGGAATGCCCTGGCGTTGATATTGCCCCCGCTGCTAACATCGATATAGGCGGCATCGGTCTCCCCGGAAATAGTGAGGTTGGCCCCACTGCTGGCATCAATTTCCACATCCCTGGCCACAATCTCCGTATGGATGTTGGCCCCGCTGCTCCCATCGATTTCCAATTTGTTGGCCCTAATGGTATTCTGGGTGTTTAAATGTGCGCCACTTGAACTTTTTAGGCCGCTAACCTCTGGAAGGGAAACATGGATTTTTTTGGTGGCCCTTCCTATATTCTCCAAGGCATGTATCCTTAATTTCCCATTTTTGATATCGGTAGCTATTAAATCGACGATATTCTCATCGGCCTCTACCACAATTTCAAAATCGTCCCCTTGGGTTACATAGGCGTGCAACCCTTCAGAAACGTAAACTTCCGTAAAATCCCCGTTTATCGCACGATTTTCCTCCACCAGAACACCATTTCCTTTTTTGCCAGGGGAAAAATCCCCAAGGTTGATGTCAAACGCGCACGAGGATAAGAAAAGTGCGAATAAAAAGGCAATGGCAATTTTTACTAAGGTTGTCATGACTGTTGTTTTTTGTCCAAACCGTTCAATGGATGAATCGCAATAGGACTATGGTTATTAATTGATGATTGATTCAAAATTCGATTTTAACGGAGGGGTATTCCATTTTTTTTTACCGAATTGTGGATTTTGGCGACCCAACCGTGCATATTACATGGAGTTCCTATAACGGATTACTCAAAATCGTCCTTTACCGTGTTCCCCTCACTATCAATATTGATGTTTACCTTGTTTTCATCATTTTCCTTGGCCCTGATCTTAACTCCGTTTTCATTGATTTTCATCTCAAAGGAATCACTGCCGTCCTGGATGTCGATATCTACCCCGTCCCCATTGATGATTATTTTATTTTTTTCTTCATCATCCATGTCCTCCTCCAAATCTTCGGGGCAATCCAAACATATTAAAATGCCATCTTTCCCCATTTGCCATGCGTAATCCAGGAGATCGCAACCCCGAAGCCCACGATTATTTTCCGCCCGTAAGGCCCAACAGCGGTCATCGCCTTTTATGGTATTGATTACTATTCCTTCAGGAAGGAATAGGGTGGCCCTGATTTCCTGATCTTTAAACTTGTTCTCATCGGAAGTGGTAAGGTAATCGTTTAGATACAGGCGGTTGCCTTCCAATCGATAAGCGTACTGTATTTCTTCCGCTGTGGCACGGGCCTCGTTATAGGAAGGACCATTGGCTTCCTTGCGAATGTGGAGCCGAATCAAGGAATCCTTGGACTGCTTTAGGGTAAACCTTACATCCTTCGATAACAAAAGTTGTTCGCCCTCCTCATCATACACCAGATGCATATTTTCTATTCTCATATGCCCCTGCTGATCTAATAGTTCTGTGGATACCAAGGCAATGGATAGGGAATCCAGGGCCGTTTCCGAAGGTAGCACCTCCTTTACGGTGACACTTCCGGAATAGGCATGGGCCGCAGCCTGTCGTATCCCAAAAACAATCAACATGATTGTGGAAATCAACCAAAGCCCCAAAAGGGAGAACTTGGCCGTATTCCCAATGGATTTTAAATTGTTCACTAGAATTTTCAATCCCAAATACAATAGGAAAAAGAAAGGAATGCCCACGGCAAGGAAAATGAGCAGGGAAACCGACCAGATGGGCAGGTTACTGGCGTCCATGATGCGGTAAAAATTAATGCCTGGAATATTGATTACATCTGCGATTCCCACAGTGAGCATACCAATAAAAAGCCCTATGATGGTAGATCCCCCTATAATAATCAGGAGTATACCAATAAACTTGGCCAGAATCTTAAAAAGAAAGAGCACGACATCGCCCAGCGTATCGAAGAAGGTTTTTCCACTGCTTTTTACCCGGTTGCCCACTTTTTCATAATCCACGTTTTTTACCTTTTCGGCAACTTCTTCGAACCCCTCCTTGACTTTGCGTTCTATATTGCTAATATTGATATCCTCGCCCCGCATATCCAATTTTTGCGAGGTGGTGGCGGCC
>JBCCZF010000225.1:0-5606 GCA_039188035.1 Bacteroidota bacterium
CCGGGATTCTCCACAACCGGAGGTACATCGTTATTGGCCCCTAAAATTTCAATTCCGGAAATCTTAGCCCTGTCGATTTCAGTAGACAGCGTGATTGTGAGGCTTCCATCCGTAACGGTGACCAAGAAGGTTTCTGCTACTGCGGTAAAGGGGCCTCCAGATTGATATATTACATCATAGTTATTGAACTGACCTTGTCCATTTTCAATATCAATATCAAATATTCTTTCCCCGACCATCGTATGGAAAATTTCCGCAAAATGCAATCTTACACCAAAATTCCCAGGTTCCGGAACTGGAATTTCATAGATTAAATCTGTTGCCGTTGCACCGGTATTTCGTTCCGTTTGAAAAATGGCGTCGAACCCAGTATTTGCTATGGCATCGGTTACACTAAAGGTATCGCCTCCGGAAAAGTAAATATCCTCTACCCACTCTTCATCCCCGAATAAAATCTCGGGGCCACCGGCATTTATCCGAATAAGGGTATCAAAATCACCTATGTTCATGGTGAAGGTCTGCTCATCAAAAGCCCCTTCCTGATCGGTTGCCCTAACCGTAACCGTAAACTCGCCTGTTACCGTACCAAGAATACCTGTTATACTGCCCGAGTTTCCATCTATGGTAAGTCCTGCGGGTAAATTAGTAGCGCTAAACGTCAGAATATCGGTCATGTCCGGATCGGACGCTTCAATTTGCAAGCTTATCTCTGAACCTTGGTTGTACAATTGTAGACCGGGATTTACCACTATAGGGTTCTGATTTATGGGATCCGAGGAATTAATCGTAGTATTTTCAAAAATTCTTGGCACAATATTGTCCCATCCAATAGAAACAATATCGAGGTCACCATCGTTGTCGATATCCGTTACCCGAGCGCCATCATGATGATCGAAACCAGTTCCACCTATATCTATAGTTTGCCGGATCCAACCACCAGAATTGCACAAATCGTTTTCGAAGGTAATCAAACGATTAGCTCCTAACCATTCCCCCACTATGATATCCTCGTCGCCGTCAAAATCCATATCGGCAACAAAAACACTTAAGCTACCGGCAATATCACTGGCCAAAACATGCCGAATCCATGGATCTTCGGGATTTACCGGAGCTTCAAACCAAGAAAATTCAAATCTATCGGGATCAGCACCCAACCCAAGTTGACCTACAACAGCATCCAGGTCCCCATCACGGTCAAAATCTGCCAGTTGTGCCCTGTCCAAAGTAGTGGCATAGGTTATTCCCGTGGGAATGGTAGTCCACGTCCCTCCATCGGAAATATCGTTTCTCAGCCAGTTTCCACCTTGAAAAAGATCCAAGTCTCCATCCCCGTCTATATCCCCCTCATTGATATCCTCCCCTAAGGAATCTGGACTTAAATCTTCAAAAACCCACGGATCATTTTGTAAATCCGCAGCGGGAGTAAGTAATTGCATGGCATCGCCGGTAGCCTCTGATCCATTCCAATTTATAGCTATTTGCAAAGGCTCTCCGGCCTCAAACTGCCCCGCGGCAATTCCGGCTAAAAATGGTTCACTAAAGGTGTTGGTCCCAGAAGGTATGTTGGTCCTTACTGTAAAGTTTCCTAAACCGTCATTTTCCGCCCAGGCCATATCCGAACTTTCATAAGCCCCTTGGGTCCCCAGCAAATCCATATCGCCATCACCATCAAAATCATAAACGAGGGCAACATTGTTAAAGGGCGCTCCAATGGTACTTCTTACCCAATTGCCGGAAGCAGTACCCGGGTTTTTATACCACCATGCACCAGTAACAATATCCTTGAGACCATCCCCATCCAAATCATCATCTGCATAGATATAGACGGATCTATGGGGCAATTCGGCCTGTTCCAATTCATGAACGGTCCATTCATCTGGAAAAGGTGCCTCATTACAGGCCACCGTATTTGTGATATTTACCGTTACCTCATCAAAAATCCCTGTCCCGGTATGGTTTGCGTTGAACAATTCCAAACGTATGGTGTGTAATCCTTCGCTATACCCTTCTATAATTATCGGATCATAACTATAATGGGGCCCGACCATAATCCCATCTACATAATAATGCATATGTGTATCGCCCACGGCTATATTCCAATTTCTCGTGGAAAAAGCCACTTCAAAAGGTTGATTTACGTCCCAACCATCCATTGGTGACACAATGGAAATGGAGGGACTGGGTGTAAACGCGTCAGGGGAAAGAATTTCTACTCCCGACACTTTGGCATCCCCCGTTACACTTGTGAACTCTATGTTGGCCACACCGTCCGAAATAAATACATCGTCAAACTCCTTGATCAATGCGGTCGCAGGATTGGTTTCTGCTAAAATATCGAAGTTACTCAACACTTCCTCTCCTTCAATGCTTACATTGAATACCCGACTTCCCGGGCCTCCAGAGTTTCCATCTACACCCCAAAAAATCTCCGCAAAGTGAAGCCGAATATCGTATTCTCCTGAGACCAGGATGGGTATTTCGTACCTGAAGGTTTGTCCATAACGTTCCGAATGATATAATATATCATCGGAGGTTCCTTCAATAGCCATGGCCGCGGTAAATGGATTACCGCCAGCATCATATTGATCATCTTCAAAAAGACCGTAACTCGTATTTAGTTGGTTACCACCAGCATTAATTCGAACCGGGTTGAAAATTGAAAAGGTGAAATTAGCCGTGACCATCGTCAACCCGGCATCATTTTGTACACCCCCGATAGTTAATTCATACTCAACGCTTGGACTCAAGGTTGAGGTCGTAAGGATTACGGTCCTATTATCGTCCAATAAATCCACAGAACCAATGCTAACACCATTATCGAACTGGTAGTTCGCCGGGTTGCCCGCCGTCGCATCCGTCACATATTCGTTAAAAAGTACTCTAATTTGATTGGTACTGATGGATCGAACCTCATTAACAACAGGAGCCGAATTATCCACGGAAACCCCGGAACCGAGAAATTCAATATAGTTTACATCCATGATGTCCTCTGACACCGAAGTATTCGTAAACACGAAATAAAGATCGTTCTTACCGCCGGGATCCGCGAAGGGAATTACCACGTTAGTCCAAGTACTTAAATCTCCTGTGTTCGGAACGCTTACATTTCCCAACAAGGTTCCCGTAGGACTTCCCAACCTAAATTCAATTGAGCCTCCCGATAATGCAGAGGTTACCCTACAGTTGGCACCTGTTATATTCTGAAGATTTCTTCCTTGAAATACAATATAGCTGTCGTTGTTAACGCGCAAGGCCTCCTCACCTCCTCCAAAAAGATCTGTATTATCTATGACCTCAGTATCATTCTGGTCATCAAAATGTTCCGCTTCCGCCCGTTTTGGATAAATCCTAATCTGGTCTTGGGAGTCAAATCCTCCAACGTCCGTATACAGCGCATTCAGCACGAAAAACAAATCGGCCTGACCATCTGTTTGGTGCCCATCATCCGAAGCAATAGTTATTACCTTTGGTGAACAGCCATCAATAGTGGGTGTATCATGAAAATGGGTCAAATGTCCCAATGAAGGCACTACATCTACGTCCGTACAGTCTATTCCGGCACCTTCGGTTCCAGCACCACCATTGGTATCACCGTCTTCGGCATCCGATACCAAAAGATTTAGGGTGATATCGTCATCCCAATTATAGAAGCCTCCATCTGCGGGTGAATTAAAGGTAAATTCCGCAGCAGTATTCCCTGCGGTAATGGTAATATTGGCAACACCAACCCCGCCATTTCCATCATCCACACGCAACTGCGCATTAAAGGTCCCAGCCGTAGTATAGGTATGGCTTGGGTTTTCATCCGTAGAGTCCGTACTTGGGATACTCGTGTCAAAATCCCATTCATAGGTTAGAGGACTATCCCCATTTGGATCGGACGTTCCCGCGCTTGAGAAATTTACGGTAAGTGGTAGGGCTCCATTAGTGACATCAGCACTAATAACTGCATTGGGGGGAGTATTGGTGGTTATTCCGGTGTAAATTACCTTCATTAACTTTCCCGTACCCACATTATTTGGGCAACACCCAGCACCATAGGCCAAAATATAAAGGAACCCATCCGGCCCAATCTCCATATCGATAAATCCCTGCTGGGTTGCAGGAAAAACGGATGGAGCCAATTGGTCAACGCTCAGGATATCCCCAACAGCATCCATCTCAACGGTCCAAATCTTACTAGCATTAAAATCATAAAAGAAAAAAAGTCCGTCAAATTCCACAGGCAAACGCTGTAAGTCCGTAAGTGAGGGATTGAACTTATATCTTGGACCGGCCATATACGAACGATGGAAAAAGTCCAACCAAGCCGGTTGCGCGGCCGGTAAATCCACTAGTCCCGTATTCCAAACCGAATTGTTCTGGGGAGCCGCGGGGTCGTTGTAGTAAGGAGGATTACCATACGTTACCAAATACTCATATAGAGCGGAATCATCGTTTCCTCCTACCGTATCCGGGTCGTTTACTCCGTTACCCGAAAAATAGGGCCAGCCATAATTTCCTGCTTGCTTGGTCAAGTTTATCTCATCCAGACCCACGGGCCCCTCTCCGAATATACCATTGGCCGCTGTCCCACCTACATCCATACCCGCAGGCTCATCCTCATCTGAATCAGGGCCGACCTCTCCCCAAAAAAGCCAATCATCAAATTCGGCATCCACGTGAATACGATAGGGATTGCGCGCGCCCATAACATAAATTTCCGGAAGGGTATTCGGAGTTCCCACAGGGAATAAATTGCCACTAGGAATGGTATATGTTCCATCCGGTTGCGGCGTAATTCGCAAGATTTTTCCCCTAAAGTCATTGGTATTGGAAGCCGTATTCTCTGAACTTTGATTTTCATCGGACTCGTTAAAAGCTCCCCATGGACTGTGATTGGAATTATCCCCAGTAGCAATATATAGATTGCCTTGGGAATCAAATCCCATATCCCCTCCCGAATGAAAATAATTGTCTCGTTGCGTGGCCCACTCTATCAAAATAGTCTCGGAAGCCAGATTTAAGTCGTCCCCTTCCATTAAAAACCGGGAAACACGGTTCATCGTAACCCCTAAAGGGGAATAGTGTAGATATATATATCCATTATTTTCAAAATCAGGGTCAAAGGCAATACCCAACAATCCATCCTCCAACTCATGGAACACGGAAATTTCACCTGCGACTACTGTAGATTGCGTGTCTTGTTTATAAATAATAAGCTCCCCGTACCGGTCTAAAATAAAAATCCTGCCATCCGGTGCGAACTTGATCGTAGTCGCATTACCTAGGCCAGTTACTAAATCCTGCGTTTGAAATTGATCGGGCAACTGGGCATTTATACTGGAAACTCCCACAAACATTGTAAACAGGAACATAGCAACTAGCTCCTTGGTGCCATTCATGACACAAAACAACTTTGATGGGTCGAGTCTCGTCTTAAAATAGTAAGTGTACATCTTTTTCATTTTCAATACTTTGGGGTTAACCTGGCTACACACAAAAATGGGCGCAGCTATCCAAATAGCAATTTTATTCTAAGGATAACAAATGTATTTCATCAACATTCCATACATAAGTTAATTCGTTTAAGGCCTTTAATTAATCGATAAGAAACCTTGTTAAAA
>JBCCZF010000226.1:0-5600 GCA_039188035.1 Bacteroidota bacterium
ATCGGTCCTCGCCAAAGCTACTCTGTAACCCGCGGATAAATGCTGGCGGCGCACCTGAATGATAATCAATACTTAAGGTTAAGGCTGGCAATTTGGCTACTTTTAAGGCGTTATAGCCAACTCTGGGCGTTGGGGTATTTTAATCCCATTTCCCGATCAAAACAGGGAGATGGTATAACATCTGGCGAATCAAGTATTTTTGGAATGGGAAAAAACCTGAAATTTGCGGTATTTGGCGGTGGAAGTTGGGCCACGGCCATCGTTAAAATGTTGACCGAGAACCAGGATACGGTGGTTTGGTATATGCGTAATGCGGATGCCATAGGGTATATAAAGATCCAAAGGCACAATCCCAATTATTTATCCTCCGTAGAGTTGCCGACGGAGAAGTTGGAACTCACAGCGGATATCAATACGGCAGTGGAACGGGCGGATATCCTCATCTTCGTAATCCCCTCGGCCTTTCTCCAAAAGGAACTCGAAAAACTGAGCCTGTCCTTGGAGGATAAAATTGTGTTCTCCGCTATTAAAGGCATTGTTCCGGAATCCGGCCGTATTGTAGGCGAACATTTTCATGAAAAATACGGCCTTCCCTATACGAACATCGGAGTAATTACCGGGCCTTGCCATGCGGAGGAAGTGGCCCTGGAACGACTTTCCTATTTGACCATTGCCTGTGCGGATACCCAAAAGGCCCAACTCGTGGCGAAAAACCTCAGTAGCAATTATATCAAAACCAAGGTTACCCGGGATATCATAGGCACGGAGTATGCGGCCATGTTAAAAAACATTTACGCTATAGCCGCCGGTATTGCCCATGGGCTAGGGTACGGGGACAATTTCCAGAGCGTGCTTATGAGCAATGCCATCCGGGAAATGAAGCGCTTTACCAAGCGGATCCACAAAATAGACCGGAACATTAACGATTCGGCCTATTTGGGCGATTTATTGGTCACGGGCTATTCCACCTTTAGCCGTAATAGGATGTTCGGGAACATGATTGGCAAGGGTTATACCGTAAAGAGTGCCATGATGGAAATGAATATGGTGGCCGAGGGCTATTATGCCACCAAAAGTACATACGACCTTAAGGCGAAGTTTGAAAAAAAAGTAAAAACACCCATTATAGACGCTGTATACGCAGTACTTTACAACAAAAAAAATCCCAAAAAGGTTTTTACCGCACTTACGGAGAAGTTGGATTAATGGCCTAGGCTTTCCGTTCCATCGAAAAATTGGAATGTACCTCAATTTCCGCTTCCAGTTGAGCTTTCCACTCCTGGACCTGGGAATGGCCTACTTTAGTAAGCTGTGCAAAATCGTCCAAAAGAGGTTCCATAAGGGAACGGATACTAGCAATATCAAAATACAATCGGCCTGTCCTACGGATAAAGAAATCCATAGGGTTTAGTATCATCTCATAATCCATGCAAAAACGGAGTTCTGCCCGGGCAAGACGAATGTGCATATCGGTATCCGTTAGGGCAGCGTAGTTTTCTAAAATGGTCTCCGTCTGTTTCCCATAGTTGGTTACCAAATACCAAGCATCGTATTCCGTAAATCCTTCCGGGCCGATCCGTTCGTAAACCGCCTTGATGTATTTTTTTACATGCTTGAATTTTTTGAATCCCTTGTTACCACAAAGGGGAATACGATCGGTTGTGCAGGTGTCCAATTCGGCCCCATAGGTTTCCTTCATGTTTTTGGCGACCCGATCTACCGCCCGTTCCGCCATTTTCCGGTATCCCGTAAGCTTCCCTCCGGCAATACTTATCAAACCGGAATCCGAAGTGAAAATCTCATCCTTTCGGGAAAGCTCGGAGGCCGATTTGCCTTCTTCGTGTATCAAGGGCCGCAAGCCCGCCCAGGAGGAAATAATATCATGCATTTCCAATTCAATCCCTGGAAACATATTGTTCACGGCGGAAATGAGGTAGATGGCATCGGCCAAATCCGCTCGTACCTGATCTTTATCCTTGTTAAAATTGGTATCCGTTGTTCCGATATAGGTGATTTTGCCCCTGGGAATGGCAAACATCATCCGCCCGTCCGGGATATCAAAATATACGGATTGCCGTACGGGTAGCTTTTCATGTGGGAATACCAAGTGGATTCCCTTGGTCAAATGAAGGCGCTTGCCTTTTTTGGAGTTGTTTAGGCTTCGAAGTTCATCTACCCAAGGCCCGGCTGCGTTAATTACGTACTTGGAACGTATATTAAATTCAGAATCGGAATCCCTATCCCGTACCTTAAGCCCGCTTACTTTTTCATTGGTATACATAAAATCGATGACCTCGGCATAGTTCAAGGCCAAGGCGTCATATTGGAGGCTGGTCTTAATGTTTTCAATGGTCAACCGGGCATCGTCCGTACGATATTCCGCGTAGTAGCCCGCCCCCTTCAAAATCTTTTTGGGCAAAAGCGGCTCCAATTTTAGAGCCTCCTTTTTTTCTAGCATTTGGCGTTTGTCGTCCCCACTCACCTGGGCCAGGATATCGTAGACCTTTAGGCCAATGGAGGTAAGCCATTTGCCATACGATCCGTTCTCAATAAGGGGCAACAACATTTTTTCCGGGAGAACCAGATGGGGAGCCAATTTATGTACAATGGCCCGCTCCGAACCCACTTCTTTCACCAGCCAAAAATCAAACTGTTTTAAATAGCGTAATCCCCCATGAATGAGCTTTGTGGATTTGCTGCTGGTCCCGGAGGCAAAATCACCCTTTTCCAGCAAGGCCACTTTTAAACCGCGAGAAGCCGCGTCCAGGGCAATACCGCCTCCTGTGATTCCGCCCCCTATGACCAAAAGGTCAAATTCGTCGTTCACCAATTTTTTTATGGTCTTTGCCCTATTCGTTTTTGAGAATTGGATGTGATTCACAATTTGTTTTTAGCGGTTCCATGTGCGATTAAAAATGCCCTACCCTATTGAACTCATGTATTCTCCCAACCTTTTGCGCGTTCCACGGCTTTTTTCCATTGCGCATACAGCCGACTTCGTTGCACCCGATCAAAGGTAGGTTCAAAAACACGATTAAGGGATTTATTGGTATCCAGGTCTTCCTTCGTCCAAAGCCCTACTTGGATACCCGCTAAAAAAGCCGCTCCCATTGCTGTGGATTCAATCACTTCCGGACGGTGTACCTCCGTATCCAAAATATCCGCCTGGAACTGCATCAGGTAATTGTTGGCACTGGCCCCACCATCTACCCGTAAACTACGGAGCTGTAACCCGGAGTCCTCTTCCATGGCCTTGAGGATATCCTTGGTCTGGTAGGCCAGGGATTCCAGGGTGGCCTTGGCCAAATGCGCCTTTCCGGTATCCCGGGTAAGTCCAAAAATGGCACCACGGGCATACATATCCCAATAGGGGGCGCCCAATCCCGCAAAAGCAGGCACCACGTATACGGTACTTTCCCCTTCCACAGATTGGGCCAAGGCCTCGGTTTCCCGGGCATCTTGTATAAGTTCCAACCCGTCCCGCAACCACTGTATGGCAGCACCGGCAATAAAAATACTCCCTTCCAGTGCGTAATTCACCTCGCCATTTAGACCATAGGCAATGGTTGTGAGCAGGCCGTTTTTGGAAAACTGGGGTTTTCCTCCAGTATTCATCAACATAAAACAGCCCGTACCGTAGGTATTTTTGGCCATGCCCTTTTTAAAACCTCCCTGACCAAATAGCGCGGCCTGCTGATCTCCCGCAATGCCCGCGATAGGAAGGGTGGCCCCTCCCAATATAAAATCCCCAAAATGATAGGAGGAAGGTACTACTTGGGGCAACATCGCTTTGGGGATACCCAAGACCTCCAACATTTTGTTATCCCACTTTAGGTTTACAATATCGTACAACAAGGTACGGGAGGCATTGGTATAGTCCGTAATATGGCTTGCTCCCTGGGTCATGTTCCAAACCAGCCAAGTATCTACGGTGCCCATCAGAAGATCCCCATTCTGGGCTTTGGCCCGGGCCCCATCCACATGGTCCAAGATCCATTTCACCTTGGTTCCGGAAAAATAAGAATCCAGTACAAGACCCGTGGTTTTTCGCACATGTTCGGTAAGGCCTTCGTTTTTGAGATCCTCGCAAATATCCGCCGTACGCTTGTCCTGCCAGACAATGGCATTATAAATGGGTTTTCCAGAGCTCTTATCCCATACCAGGGCCGTCTCCCGCTGATTGGTGATGCCAATGGCCTTGATGTCCGTGGGGGATATATTCGTCTCTTCGATCAACTGGTGAAGTACCCCCAATTGGGTGTCCAAAATTTCCATGGGGTCGTGCTCCACCCAACCGGATTGCGGGAAAATCTGGGTAAACTCCTTTTGGATCATCCCTTTAATGGTTCCCTTATGGTCTACCAATAGCGCACGGGAACTGGTTGTTCCCTGATCTAGGGCAATAATGTATGGGCTGGACATATTATACCTGGTTTGGAAATTACTAGGGAATTAAATATAGGGTTTCCCATCTCCAATTCAAAGAAGGCTTCCCAACGCAAACGATATAGTGCCCGTTTTTTCTGTTAACCCTGCCGTATACGTTTCAATTGGCCTTATTCCCAAAACCCAATGGTGTTACCCTAGGCTTTGGAAAACTATGCTCCCGCTCTATTTTGCAGATACGGATCGCGTGCCATTCGTGCCAGCGGGACGTTCACATTTACGACGCCTTCAAATGTTAGGCCGAGCCACCAATAGGGAAATATCCTGTAATGTTGGGCTATGGCAGTATAACCGTGATAACCATCCGTAAGTTGGGAATGAGGCATAAGGACATCCAGGGTGCTATCCCCAATTCAAGGAACGTTTAAAGGCAAGCGCCCAATTCAATCCCAAAAATTCCCAAGACGTATTAGGACGGTACGAATGCAAAACGCTATGACATGTTTCCGGATGGGTTAACTACCTTCCGCCATTAGGCATCTGTCCAAAATCCTTTATTCTATGTTTGGTCTCAGAAATACCGATTCTTTTACGTTCCGGGATTCAAATTTGGGACTTTTTTTTGCGATGCCAACTGGGGCTTTCCAACCCTAGAGGTTTATTCAATATAGGCCTTGTCCACAAAATAGTCCACTAGGGCTTCTTTCATGAGAACGGCCTGTTCCCCAGCCTTTAGGGGAGGTAACTGTTCCTTCACAACATAATGGGGCCAGCCTTCCTTGTCAAAGGAATCGAATTCGTAATACCCATACGGCTCCAATAATCGGCATATGGCAATATGCATCAGGTTAAGCTTTTCATCCTTTTGATAGGACCTGTGGTATTGCCCCAATTCCTGCACGCCGACCAGATAGATGATGGCATCAAGATCTAGTGGATCACCATCTGAAAACTGGGCGGAAAGCTTATCCACCAAGAGGTCCCAACGTTTCTTTAGCAATTCGTCCCTGGACATGTCCGATGTCTTTGTTTTAAATTATCCGTCAAGCGCCATTTTGGAGCTTTAAAGGTACAAATCTAAAGTTCTATATTTGTCCAAATACGTTTTCATGGATTTCTTGGACATTGTCTTGGGACTATTGCTTCTTTGGGGAGCCTGGAAAGGTCTTAAAAATGGGCTTTTTGTGGAAATCGCTTCCATTATAGCCCTGGTG
>JBCCZF010000227.1:0-5596 GCA_039188035.1 Bacteroidota bacterium
AAAAACAATAGGTCCTTATAGCCCAACTTGAGCAAGCCATACAAACTGTTGATCCGTTTATTGGATTCAAACTCGAACACCTCAACGGGCGAGGCGGCATTGGACAATCTAAAAATCCCGGGCTGGGCCAAACCCGTTGTTTGGGCCTGGGAAGTAACTGCTTTTTGATCCAAACGGTTCCCTCCCAGGGAAAGATCCACGTTAAAGTCACCAAAGGTATTCCTGTAATTGAGCAAAAAATCGGTATTGATTTCCCGAAAGAAGACATCGTGCTCGGCATATCCCCCATTGGCAAATCTGTTGGAGCTAAAGGAGCGCCTAAATCGCCGAAGTTCGTCCGAATAATCCATTCCTGTACGCACCGTGGCCGTGACTTTGTCCGTGAGGTCATAAGACGCCGAAATAGTTCCGAAAACCCGATCTCGCCCAAAGGAATTTCTATTTTCATGAAGGATAAAGAACGGATTATCAAAAAAGGTATAGTTAAAGGAATACTGTTGAAGGCCTTCCAATCCCGGCTGCCAATATTCCCTTAGGTTGTTGATATTCAGGGAGCGGGGGCCCCAGGCCACCAAGGAATAGTTAACATTTTCCGACCCATATCCGTTGGACGGCCTGTTATCGCTACTGGAATTTACATAACTTATGGACGAATTGATCCGCAAGCGGTCTATGGGTTCAAAGGTGAGGCGGGTGGCCACGGTCTGTCGATCCAAGTTCACCCCAGGAATAATGGATTCGTTCCGCAAATCGGTTAGGGACAGCCTAAAGTTTCCTTTCTCAAATCCGGTGGATATGGCCAGGTTATTCATCAAGGTAGTCCCCGTTTCATAAAAATCCTTTAGGTTATTCGGGTGCGACCTAAATTCCGTGGGTTCAATGGGGAGGCCGCTGTACAGAGCGGTATCCCCTGCCCTTACTGTGCGGCCATCGGCCAGGGTTACCGGGCTATCGAACTGGGGAATCCGGTTTCCGACATCCAATCGGGGGCCCCAGCTGTAGGTAATGTTATCGCTAATACCACCACCCAGACCGTCTACAAAGGCAAATGCACCGGATTGTCCCTGTCCATATTCGTTTTGGAATTCGGGTAACCGAAACGCCCTATCCACAAAAAAGCTGGTATTATAGCTGATTCCAAGGCCTTGTGTTCCTTTCCCGTTTTTGGTTTCAATAACAATGACGCCGTTGGATGCCCTTGTTCCATATAGGGCCGCCGCACTGGGTCCCTTTAGGACGGAAACCTCGGCGATGTCGTCCGGGTTTACTTCCATGGCCCCATTGCCAAAATCCACTTCTTGGAATCCCGCTGCCGCTTCATTGGTAAAATTAAAAACGGAATTGTTGTTAATGGGTACCCCGTCTACCACGAAAAGTGGATTGTTGTTGGAGAAAGAAGCCTCGCCGCGAATGGTAATCCGCGAGGTAGAACCCACGCCGGTAGGGCCTTGGTTAATCGTAATCCCGGCCAATTTCCCGGCCAGGTTATCCACAAAGTTTGCGGATTTCACCTCGGCGATCTCCGCATTGTCCAGACTTTGCACTACATAGCCCAACTCTTTGGTGTCCCGTTTTAGACCCAGGGCGGTAAGTACGACCTCGTCCAAGGCCGCCAAGTCTTCTATTAGGATTACATGAAGCACGGTTTTCTCCCCAACAGGAAGCTCCTGGGTGGTATAGCCCAGATACGAGAATTGCAGCACCTCACTATCCTTGGGCAAGGTTATGGAATAGGTGCCGTTATCCCCTGTAGTTGTCCCGATTTGGGTTCCCAATACGGTGATGTTCACATAGGGAATTGGGTTCTTATTACTGTCCGTTACCGTTCCGGAAACGGTTTTTTGGGCATGAACGCAAACTGCAAGCAGCAACGCCATGACCAATGAAAGAGTATTCATTTGGTATTATGATGTTGATAGAAATGGAAAGGTTCCTGTTTAATTTTTGACCTAGGCTAAACAGGAAAAAAAGGGGATCCTTTATTACGGTGAAGTGAAACAACACAAAGGGTGGGTATACTTAGGCTTTCGGAAATAATCCTCATTCTTTTACGCCCGAGCTTTTTTAGCATCCGCAACAGCGAGAAGGACAGTACCCGGCCTCGGGCGAGTATTCCCGGGATGTCCTCAATGGAATCAATATCACCAAGAACGGGGAGTAAATCCACATGGCGATCCAAACGCCGCAACATCCCAAGCATCTCCCGCAGTAATCCCGATTGTCCCCAAGACAGTCTTCTAAAAGAATCGGCGTTAAATTGGTCCCGGTGTAGGCCCATGATGTAAAAACCGCCGTCTTCGGCAGGGCCTAGGGCACTTTCCCCCTCTTGGATGGCCTTATATACCCTATGTATATGGGAAGATTGTAATTGGGGGCTGTCGTTCCCCACCGTAATTACGGCTTCGTATCCTTTTTCGTAGATGGATTGAACCGCATGGGCAAAGCGTTCCCCGAAGGTTTTGCCTTGTTGTTCCCTTTCCGAAATATGGTAAAAAGGGAGTCCCGTTTTTTGGACGGTTCTAAGGGTATGGGCGTTAAGCTCCCTAAAGAGTTGCGTATTGCCCAAGGTTTTTTTCCGGGACATTTCCGCCTGTGCGGAATTCGCGAATAGTACAACTGCAGTTCCTTTGTTCTTAACCCCCAAAATGCGCTATTATGCGTACTTAGTCCGCAAAAGTAACAAACCCTTACTAAACTATTTGGGTTGCCCCAGACTTACCCACGGCCAGCAGGTTCCCCAAAGGATTTAGTGACTTGGAAAGCGCCCACAGCCTAATTGGGTATTCCACATTTTTCTTACCTTGCCATAGCCCTTAACATTCGCGTATAAAACTGTGAATGTGCTTCTTATGCCGATTTTGAGATGTCCAGAGGAAAGAATTCGCTAGACTTTTCCTAGATAACGTCATTTTCCAAATACCACGCCCAATCAGATAGGGTTTTAAAAGCAGGAAGAACTATGAAACGTAGGAAATTCATCCAAAAAAATACCGGATTTCTGGCCTCCCTACCATTAATCCCCGTGAATCCCCTAATCCTTTTCAATGGTATGGAAGAAGCGATTTTTAAATATACGATAGGTCGATTTGAATGCACCCTATTCAAAGATTTGATGTTCACCTATCAGGCCAAGGATTATTTTATTAATGCGAATCAAAAGGAATTGGACGATGCGCTAAATAGGTATAACCTTTCTCCGGAAAGCATCCCTTCCCCATACATTGCCATGTTACTACAGGATGGGAATCGCAACATCCTTATCGATTCCGGCATCGGGTTTTCCGAAAATCCCATTGTTTTTAAAGGAAAGACTTTTGTCCTTAAGGGAAGGTTAAGACAGTTGTTGGCCAAAGAAAACATTCATCCAGGGGACATTACCGATGTGATCATTACGCATTTCCATCCCGATCATATTGGTGGCCTTTATACTGGCGAAGGTTCCCTTGTTTTTTCCAATGCCCAATTTCACATGCGCCAAAACGAATGGGATTTTTGGCATTCCCCCAAAGCCGATTCCCAACCCCCTTTGTTCCACTATTTCATAAAAAAGAACATCACCCCTTTGAAAAACGGGAGCTTGAACTTGATTACAAAGGACAATGTGCAACTTTACGAAGGAATTACGGCCTTGGAAACGCCCGGCCATACCCCAGGGCAGCTGGCACTGGTCATTGAGGGCAAATTGCTTTATATTTCCGATGCTTTTCTGCATCCCTTACATATGGAACATCTGGACTGGCGCACCAGCTACGACCTCGACCACGAAAAGTCAAGAAAGACCCGGGTAAAGCTCTTGGAACTAGCGCATACGGAAGGTATGAGAATACATGCCTTTCATTTCGACTTCCCCGGACTCGGATTTGCCGAAAAATACAAGCAAGGTTGGAAATGGGTATTCGATGGCTAGATCATATCATCATTGTATCACCGCCCAGTTATAGTTGTTCGGGGCCACGGTAACCTCGATGTCCAAGCTATAATCCCTGTTCAAGAGATATTGTTTTGGGGTTCCATCCGCTAGTGACACCTGGGCCTTATCCGTAAGACCCGTGTAGTACAGCGGTACCCTAATCTGTTCGGTGATGGTCCTGTCCGTAGGGTTATACACCATGAGCATTCCCTTTTCCCCGCCTTTTGGATTCACGTTAAGCCAATAGTCGAGATTTCTACCGTCCGCCCGGCGCATGTGGATAATATCCCCTTCCAGTACCTCGCGATGCTTTTTATACCAATTCACCACCTTGGAGACCATGGCCTTGGTTTCTTTGGAATCGTAAATTCGAGGGCCCCTATAGCAGGCTTGCACGCCCCCACCCAGGTTACTTACCATCATCATCTCATAATGCGCCAGGTGTTCCCGAAGGGGCTCAATGGTAGCCGCGGCCCCACCGCCATGGTATTCCGTTAATGGAACGAACATCCAACCCATGGACGGGGTCTTTTGCCATGCCCCGTCGTAAATATTTTGCCGGGTATGCAGGAGTTGTTGGTTCCGGGGAAGGCTCCAATTCACTTCACGATATCCCATGCCGCATTTATTCCCGCCGGTCATATAGTAATAATCGGGGATATTCAAATAAACTCCATTGGCCCGGCACCACTGGTAGAACCTGGAGATGGTCCGGTACTGTTCCCATCGGGAGTCTTCCAGTCCTTTATGGCCCGGATGATTCGGGGAAGCACAGACATCCCCGGGGTAGGAACCGTCATGTTCCAAAAGGGTAAAACCCGTTTTTTCATAGAAATTGTATAGCTTTTTAAAATAATCGTGCCCCCATTCACTTCCAATGCAAGGCGAATTCCCAAAGGTGGGACGTTGGCCCTGTGGCATTACCACGTCCTGTCCATTCCCTATTCTACGAGAGGCCAATAAGGAATATCCTCCGATTTCCACCCCCTTGCTCTTGGCATAGTCCGCATACTTTTTCATTTGGGCCAGGTACTCCGGGCTGTCGTCCTCTATATCGAAGCCACTGCCAAAGGTGAGGATCACCATTTCAAAACCCACTTCCGAAGCCTGGTCTATAGCAATTTTTACCCGTTCCCAATCGGCAAAACGCGCATGCATCATCAATGGATTTTCCGAAGTCCATGGAGCTAGGGTACGGTACATACGCCGTAGTGCCAAACCTTGACGCTCCCGATCATAACTATCATAGGGCAATACAAAAGTGCGAAAGGAGGTAAATGTCTCGCCGGATGCCAGGGTTCTATCAGGCCCCAATTCCGGGCCCACCTCAAGAAGGCAGGGGGTTAATCGCAAATAATTTACCTGGGTCAGGTATTCCGGATCTGGGAGCCAGCGCACCGCATGATGATTGGCATCGTCCACACTAAAACTGGAAAAGGCATAATCCGTTTCTATATGGATATTGGGCCTGGGTACATTGAATTCCCGGGTTTCCACGGCCGAACCGTACTCCACGGCCGCGATGATTTCGCTGGTAAATCTGTCTATGGTAATATTTTTTGGGCTACGGTTGGCAACCGTTATCCATTTGGTTATCACGGGAATCCCATCATAGAGTTCATAGTGTACGGATACGGTTATGTCGTTTGTCTTGAATCCTTCCTGGAAGGCAGCATCCAAACCACC
>JBCCZF010000228.1:0-5583 GCA_039188035.1 Bacteroidota bacterium
AAATTTGTAACAAGCTATTGGGGTAATCCTCAATACACTCAATAAAGAATACCTCATTGGAGTTATCTCCGTTGGGTGAGAATTCATTGTATACCGTAAGGCAATCGTCCTGTATCATGTTTACCGTTGCCTCGTCCCTATTGTTGTCCGCATTGTTATCTATTTCATCCAAGGCGAGCAAAAGGGCAACATTGGTATGATCATCCCCCTCGACGGCTTCTGTGGTCATGGTAAGTGTAGCGTCCTCATTGACCCCCAGGGAAGGTATAGTCCATTCCCCAAGATCGTTGGCGTAACTGCCTAAACTGGTTTCCACTGAAATAAGTTGAAAGCCGTTGGGCAAGTTGTCCTGTATTACAATAGTGTTGGCCGTGTTTGGTCCCAAATTAGAAATGGTTACGGTAAAGACCACAGTATCTCCAAAAACGGCCGAACTTACATCCGCCGTCTTGGTTATTTCAAGATCTGCGATTGCAGGGGTTATTACTTCCAAAATTGCCTCGTCGTCTTCCAAGGGTCTGGTATTGCTGTAATTCCCCGGAGTGGAATCCGGGTCGTTCTCCCATACATCAAGGACTTGGGAAACCATGGTGAATTCGTCATCGGTTCCCGAGGGAACGTTTACCGTCGCCTCAAAGACGAATGTTCTAAACTCCCCAACGACAAGATTAAAATTGCTCCAAAGGATACCCTCTGTATTTTGTTCCCCATCATTTTCCACAAGGGTTATCGAAAAACCAGGAGGTACCAAGGTTTGCAGGACTACTTCACGGGCATCAAAAGGCCCATCATTGGCCACTTGCACGCTAAAACGCACGGTTTCCCCAAACTCAGGGTCTACGATGTCCGAGGTTATGGATACTTCCAAATCTGCAAAACGTTGCTCTTGGTCCACGGGGATAAGGAGTGCGCTGCAGAGACAATTGGCGGCCGAAGGGGCAAATTCCACAAGAAGTCCGTTGTCACAAGGGGCTTCTACAGAAAAGGTAAAACGCTCACTTATGGTACCCGAGGCGGGCAATTCCTGTGTCCCGGTACCAGTGTATAGAACATCTCCCGAAATGTTGCCGTTATCGTCCGAGCAATACACATTGTATGTATATCCCGCATCAAGCGGCAGGGAACTGGTATTTTCCAAACCTAGGGTTATCTCGTATTCCAGTGTCCCGTCCGGCGATTCGTTGTAGAACACATTGGCCGGCCCAAACTGGGCCAGGGCAGGTTTTTCCAAGGTAAGCTCCGCGCTAATGGAACCTACGGCGATCTCCAAGGTACCGCATGAGGTTCCATTGCAGCTAAGAATGTTCTCACCCATCTCAAAGGTCTCTACTGAAATAGTCTGTTCTGGGCTACAGCTCTCTATATTGTCCGCAAGGAACACATCGAACGCATAGGAAATGACATCACTGTTCACCGCTCCGTCCGGTAAGTTTATTTGGATTTCCTCATGGTCCCCAACCACGGAAAGGGTGGGATTGGTCACGGCCAATGGGGAGGTCGCGGTAAACGACGCGATATCCGCGGTAAGTCCGGGGGGCAGGATAATCCGCGAGATATCCGCTGATGAGGTGGGTCCATCGTCCACCACCACGTTATTCACGGTAATGGTATGTGGGCCACAGCCTTGTAAGGTTCCTCCAGTGGTATCCAAGATGTTTCCGTCGACCGTATAGGAAGGCTCGGCACCGGTAATGACCAGGGGAGCCGTGGCTAGGCGCGAACCACTTCCTACGGCCGATTGTCCACAGGGCTGGTTGCCAAAAACGGTATAGGTAATGGGGGAATTTGAATTAAAATCGCATTGTAGGCTAATATCCAGGTTTATGATGGCTATTTGATCGTTCAAGGTGCCCGCATCGGAAGCACCTAGTATTCCCTGGCCCAAAATAGCCGTATGTTCCATAACGTTTACCCTATAGGTATTACCATCCAAACTGGTTGAGACGGGCTGTAGGTCATTGGAGCCTCTGGGATATTCTACCATAACTTCGTTAAGTACCACCCCGGAAATGTCCCCAGGCACAAAAAAGGTAGCATAGGGCTCCAAAAGATTCCCCGAATCCGCACTTCGAAGTTCAAAGACCACATCAAAATCAGTACAGAGATCCACTGAGGCAGTGGGCTGGTCAAGAATTTGAAGCTGTATCGTTGCCGTTTTGGGTTCCAGTTTAAGGGTAAGGGGGTTGGTATATCGGGCATTTTGGTATCCAGTGATATCCGTGGGATATTCAAAACAGGAAAAGGCATTCTCCACGGTAATATCCAGGGGGGTACAGGTAGAGAACGTACCGCTAAACCTGATTTTCTTGCAGGAATACCCGGTTGGAAAAGTTCCTGAGCGAATCCAGCTTTGATCGGTACCCTGCTCAAAATCGATGGGGGTTTCCGTTCCGGACCCATCCACTTCCGTTGCGGAGGTCACTACAAAATCCGGCCCATGACTTAACTGTAACCAATTGAAATCTAAATCATTGATTGTGTCCGAACAGAAGTCCACCTCAAAGGTTATCTCGGTGCCCGTCCCATCGATAATGGGGTTGCTGGAACCAAGGGTAAAATCTGGCGCATCGTAATTAAAAGTCTTGTCCTGGGTAACGGTAATGGCCTCCGGGTCATCGGAATAGGGATATTCGAAATAACGAACTTCGTAGGACTGTATACTGGTGTCTGGAGTATTCCCTCCCAATTGGAGTAGTAGATTGATTTCGGGATAATTTAAATCGCCAAAATCTGGATGGATAAAACCGGGCCCCGGGGTTACCATCACCTGGTCTCCCAAAACCGAGAAGTTTAGCCCTCCGTTATCGCTGTCCGGATCACCTGGGTAGTCTGTGGAGCCTACCTGATCCAAAAAGGTGGTTCCTTGTGGGATATCAATAAGCATGGACTCCAAAATGTACGCAGGTCTATATTCATTGGGGAAGAGGATAAGGCTATTGCCCACCTCATACGCCAGTCTGTTGACATCGTAGATTTGCTGACACCCCGCGCCGGATCCATTCCTGTTTTGGGTATAAATTTCGGGTTTTACGTAGGTGGCCCGTTCTCCAATGGTTCCGCAAACGGTACGGCTGCCACCGGGGTCAAGGGTGTAATATTCTCCCCTAAAGTTGTCCAGTTCATAGATTTCGTCCGGGAAAAAGTCGTCGTCCCATTGAAATAGCAGACGAAGTTCAATAGTGGTACCATCGGGATATAAAGTCCTAAAGGCGGAGAGGTCCCAATGCATCCTATACGTATCAACATCCGTGGTGATGTTGGGTTCAATTGAAAAATCAATAGGGACACCATCGATAAGGAATTGCGACCTGAAAGAATCCGTTAGATCGGTATCGGCGCGTATAAATTCAATGAGGTCGGCACCTCCACCGCCAAAAACGGTAGTGTAGGTGATATCAAAATGGAGATTGTCCACATCAATGGTTCGTACCTCACCTGTTGCCGTTATTACCATTCTATCCCTGGCGGCATAAGTGTCCAAGGCGTGGTCCGCATCGTTCAAGGAAACCCGCGTGGCCATGGTTCCGTCCGTCCAGCCCGCGGTAATCCTCCTTGCATCAAAAGAACTTATGTAGGGTCCGGTGCAGGTAGTGGGGCAAGAGGTATTTAAGGTAAAGGTATCACAATGAATGGCCTCATCCATACAGCCATTGCTATAACGAATTTCATAATTGATATCCAGGGGCCCCGAGATATTGGATCCACAGCTGTAGTGCAAAGGGAAATCCACATTTTCATTATAGAAAAGCGTATCCGGAAGGTCCGTGGTCGTATAGGTAATGGTGTTTCCGCTTTGCGAGAACTCCGGCCCTGCGGAGGCCTCCAAAGTTATACCGTTGGGTATTGTAAGGTTGATTGTCCAAGCTGTGCTCGGATCCGCCGAGAAAAAGGGGATCCCGTTGCAATCCGGATAGTCCCTTCCGGCAAGTTCTAGGGTTCCTTGGATTCCAATGGTAAAACTGTCCCCATCGAAAACATCCAAAGGCCTTTCTATGGTTCGCCCCCGTTTTCTAATAATACCGTTGTTCACGGTAAGGGGTGTAGCTACGACCTGGGTTCCGCTTAAATTTTCCCCATAGGCACCGGTGCTTATGTGAAAACCGGACATTATAACGCCCTCCGGGCTGATACAACTGCTAAAATCTGGCAGATTTTCATAATCAAAAAGCAGTATGGTACTGCTTCCTGGGCCCAAATCGTCGAAAAATCCATCTCCGTCCAAATCTTCCAGACCACCCGGCCCATCCGGATCTGTACCTGGGGAACCATAGTCGTAATCCGAAGGAAGCCCATAAGAGCCGGCACCGATAGGAGCACCCGCATTATAGGGTATGCGTACCGTGTTCAAAGTGGTTCCCGGGATGGCGGCGAACCTAAAATTGGAAATAGCCTTTGAAGCACGGGGCACGTCATTGCCAAATAAACCGTTGACGGTACTATTAAAAATAGGGGTAGTCAATGACTGTCCCGTATTTATGTTCACGTTAAAGGCAATGTAATTGGGGTTTACATTTTCTATTTGTATGCTGTACGTAGAAGGTGTGGAAAAATCAGTGGTACCAAAAGTGCTGATTTCCGAAATTACAAGTTCCGGGAGTTCATTGCCTACGTCTACTAGTCCGGAAAAAGGACTGGTGCCCCTACAGTTACCAGTACTACCACAGCCCCATTCCGAAGTATGGGTTATGGTATGCGTTCCAAAATTCTCGGGGCTAAAGGATTCTTCCAGGAGAACGCTTTCGCCTTCTTCAAAATTGGCGTCCAAATCTCCTACGGCCCCAAAAAATGGAGAGGTGGTAAAATCTATTTCATAGGTATATATACCGGCACTTATACTTGTTGGTGTAAGAACCGTTCCATTAAAGGATAATTCATAAGTATTGTCCAAGTCATCGTCCACGGCAACCACATGGGTAAAAACTGGGGTGCTACCGGTACCGGAATTGGGAACTTCAATACTTCTAGTAATGGTCTCTCCTATGGCCGCCGTGGAATTACTGTAGTTGATCAAGGACAGGATAGGGGTCAAAAAATTATAGGAATTGATGGTAGGGTCGGTATCGGATTCCGTTCTTGTTCCTGTTAGGGAGTTGTAGGTAATGGTATGGGCGTCCTTAAAGAGACCTCCGTTGAACAAGTAATCCAGGGCATCGCAGTCCGCTATTTTGGCAAAGCGAAAGCGAACAATATCATTGATCTGCCAATTGGCATTCGCGGGACGTTCTATATAGAAAATCGGGGCGTTGGAATCGGTGTCGTCCACGGTAATACCATAATCCAAGGATCCTTGTTGGCTTACAATTTCTATGGATCCGTTTACATAACGTACCCCATCGGGAAGGTCAAAAGCGATTTGGAAGGTATTGTTCTGATCCGTCTTGGACCTAATGTTGACCACGGTTCTAGAATCGTCGGAATCGGCACAAAGCAGAAGATCTTCCGATGCGGTTTCCACACGATAGTCCGCATTGTTAATTTGGGAAAACCCGCTGAACGCTGAAATAAAAAGAAAAAATAGGAAATAGCGTCTGGCCACGTCTAGGAAAATCCACCTATGGCCTAAACCCATTAGGGATATCGCAA
>JBCCZF010000229.1:0-5576 GCA_039188035.1 Bacteroidota bacterium
GAAAACCGATATGATCGCGATCATCGGCAATTTGGTTGTAATATTCCGTGGGAGAGGGATTCATTTTCTTTAACCAATCCATACCCCATTTGGCCTCGTCGATAATATCCGGGATACCATTGGGCCCGGGAAGACCGTTGGCCCTGTACGCATCCCCGAAAGCCTCTGGATTATCGCGATAGGACAACAACAATTGAAAAACGGCATTTGCCGAAGTGGCCGTATATTGAAGATAGTCCGTAGCATCGTGCCAACCTCCGGTAACATCGATCCGCTCCCCTTCCCGTAAAGGATTGTAGAGAATGTAACCGTCATCCAAATGGCAGGAATCCGTTAAATAGGGGTTGTAGCCGGAACGTTGCTGCCGCATATATTCCAAAAGAAAATGAGCCGTATGGTCATAAACATCTGCATTGATGCGAAACACCGGGGATTGCACCCCATGGGCCTTCAAATAGTAGGCGCCCGGAGTATCAAAATCCGTAAAATCCAAACGATAGGAAGATGCAAAAGGACCATAAGCTCCTTTAGATTCTGGGGTTTCCGAACGAAATACTTCTTTGTCCGTAAGGGCGTCATGCAATGAAAAAGACTTTACCTCCGCTCCGAATTTGGCGCCAAAAACAGCCACTTTAATCGCCTCTGGCATATAGCCCAACTGATTGATACGGATAACGGCTATACCCCGTTTGTTTAAATCCAAATCCGGACCACAGCAAAGGAAAGGAAGGATTCCGATGAGAAGAAGATACTTTTTCATACGTTTTGTTTTATGAAAGTGTTTTTTAACCCTGGCAACGTTCAAAAGGTTAGACACCCGCTATTCTGCTTTTATATTCTTTCAGGGCATCGGCCAAGCGCTTCTTGGACGTAGAATCCCCTGGAATGTTATGGGAGGGATGTATATACAGCTTTACCCCTCTATCGGCCAAAATTTCGGCTACTGTGGTCACCGTCATCCAAACCGTGGTCATAAAGGCCATTGTAGAAACAGGGCCGATCTTGTCCACATGATTTTTTAGGGGCACGGTCGCATCTTCAGAGGGTGCGCAGGAATCCACGACTACATCGGCCAATTGAAACAAGGTCTTGCCGCAAGAGTGCTTTGTGGTCTTTCCTTGGGCCTCGGCCGCGGAACCATAAACGATGACTTTCATCCCCTTTTCCTTGGCCTCAAGAGCAATATCTATGTTTACCGCATTTACTCCTGTATGGGAAAACAACCACATGGTATCCTCCTTATCAAAATTATGGCCTTTCATAATTTCGCGGCCATACCCTTCTACCCGCTCCAAGAAAATAAACTGATCCACGCCCATCTGCCCCACGATGTTGGTAAAGAACGTAAGGGGTAGCTCCACAATGGGATGGAATCCCACAAAACCACCAATTCTGGGATACATCTCCTCTATAGGCAGGGTAGCGTGACCACAGCCAAAGGTATGTACCCACTTTCCTTTTTCGATGGAGTTGGCCATAAGGGTCGCCGCCTCTTTTATGTTTTCCATTTGGGTATCCTCTATGGTACCCATTACATTTCTGGCGTTATCCAACCACTGTTTTGCTAACATATAATTGTGTTTTTAAGGTATTATATTCTGATATTTTTTTTGGTCACATAAATGAGTATGAGTCCGCCCGAGACAGAAGCCAACAAGAAGTAGGGCAGTACCGTGGTACCCAAAAGTTGCGAAACCCGGCCCATGGTATAGTTGGCAATAACATTTCCGATGAGGGATATGGTAATGACGATGCTAAAGGCGGTACCGGAAAGTTGTGTGTACAATTGTCCTATGTAGCCCAATATTACTGGAAAACCGGCCGCTAAACCCATTCCCAACAGTACCATTCCACCCATGAGCATGCCATAAGTACCCCCATATTCGATGCAGAGCACCCCTACAAAAGCAATACCGAAACCGATAACCATGACCCTTAAGGGATCAAAGACACGGAGGATCCTGCCCAGGATAAGTCGGGCAAGCGTTAGTGCCCCTACAAAAGAGGAAAGGGCAAACAAAGCCTGGGAAGATTCGAGTTGTTTTACCGTTTCCAGATAGGTAGTGGTCCAATTGCTGGTAAGTCCTTCCATACCACTTTGAAAAAAGAGGATAAACCCAAACAACAACAATACGGGATCCTTTAGCATAGCAAGGCCCTGTCTGATGGGAATACCGCGAGTCCCATCGGATTTGGGGAAACGGACCATAAAAAGGAAAAGCAAAAAGATGGTGATACAAACGCCAAAAATTGCAAAAATGGTCCCAAAGGAATACCTGCCTTCAAGAGCTCCCAAGAGGATCGGGGTTCCCAAGGCCCCAACACCATAAAAAATACCCAAGACGCTTAAATTGGCGCTGTGCCCCTCCTCGCTGATCTCCGATACCAGTGCATTGGTAATACCGTTGAGCACGCCGCCGCCAAAACCGATACAAAGCACAGAAGATTGCATAAAAATCAGGGTTTTGGAGAAAACGATTCCCTGAAGTCCCAAAAGGGTAAAAAAGCATCCAAAAATCAGTACGCTCTTGTAGGATAGCCAATCCGCCAGAGGGCCAAAAAGTAAGGAACCCATTAGAATTCCAATAGGTAAAAGAGTGAGCAAAAATCCTTTTTCAACCTCGTTCAATCCGAATTGAACCGAGACTTCGGGAAGTATGGAACCCAGAGAAATCATGGTTATCCCAAAGAGCAGCATCCCCAAACAGGCGGCCGAAAAAACATATCCTTTATGATATCCCTTAGGATCCATGGGCCCGCTTTCTTATTGCCCTTATGGCAAGACAACCTGTTCCGATAAGACCTGCATCCCCCTTCAAAACAGAAGCCTCCAATGCAACCTGACGCATGGCCAAAGGCTGCGCCCATAGTTCGGCCTGTTGCCCAATCCTACCCAAAAACTGTACGGCAGGACCAAAGATTCCCCCTCCAAAAATCACTTTTTGGGGATTAAACACGCTCACCAGATTGGCTACCGCCATACCCCAATATCCTATGGCCTTATCCATAACGGCCATGGCTACGGAATCATTCGCCTCAAAGGCCTCAAAAACATGATATGCCGTGATTTCCGCAATGGGCAGGTTGTCCAAAACACTCTTTTCCTCCCGTGTTTCCGCTAGCATCTCCACTGCGCTACGCGCTATTCCATTACCGGAGGCATAGTGCTCAAAATTGCCCCAACTGTCATACTTACGTAGGTAAGGAGGCTCAAGGGCCATCCAGCCCACGGCCCCGGCAATTCCGTTTCGCCCTGCTACAATTTGCCCATTACACAATATGCCAGCCCCTATGCCCGTACCTACCGCAATGAATAGGGCATCGGTACAGCCCTGGGCACAGCCCTTCCAAATTTCACCTAAAATAGAACAGGAACGGTCACTTTCTATGACCAGTTCAATCGTTGAATCGCGAAGATGTACATTAAGCATGTCCCAAAGCGGGATATGCGCCCAATCCGGAATATTGGGCGCCCAAGCGGTTTTTCGTACGGGATCATAAATTCCCGGCACGCAAACCCCAACGGCCATAACCCTATAATCCGAATCTTTGGCATGGCGGATAAGGGACAATACCAAATCACCGATCACTCCTACCAATTCCCTTCCCCCTTTTTCGGCCACGGGCCGTATTTCCCTTTTTAAGATATTCCCATTGGCCAAGAACAAGGCGGCGGAAATCTTGGTTCCACCGATATCTACCCCAATTACCCCTATTCCCTTGTTCATGCCATTTGCAAGAATACAGTATAAATATAGTATATCCCGAATTAAATATGCAATTATTTTAAAAAACATGCATGATTCATGCAAAAAAACACGCGTGAGCACTTTGATTTTAAATATGGGATATACTCCCTTAAAAAAATCATAGCATATGGATGCCCGCAGCAGCATAGGGCGCCAACAGGGTATGGGAAGGATCTAGCTCCGTAATCAAAGTATTTATTTCGGAAGGCTTACAAACGCTGTGGGGCTGCCGTAGTCCCAATTTATTGGAGGTGGCCAGGGAAACCACAACATCGGATGCAGTTACGATGGCCCGTTTAACTAGAGAAACTTCATAGGAACCTTCTGTAATACCTTCCAAGGGACCTATACTTCCCGTACCCAAAAAACATATGTCTACATGGATACGGGCACAGGTCTTAAGTACATCCATACCCATACTGACCATGGATTTCTTTTCAATTTTTCCTCCTAAAAAGATAATCTCCAAATGTTCGTGCTCCGTGAGCTCCATCGCGATGGGCAGGCAATATGTAAATACGGTGCCCCTCAACGCTTTTGGGATTCCACGGGCAAAAGCCAAATTGGTAGTTCCGTCACTGATCATCATGGACATCCCATCCTTTAAGAGTGTTATGGCCTTTTGTGAAATGCGGTTTTTCTCCTCCTGATTTTTCACCACATGGTCATTGTAGTAGTACAACTTCTGAATGGAGGATACTGCACCACCATGTATTTTGGACAACAAGCCCTTACGTGCCATCTCATTCAAATCCCTTCGTATGGTATCTTCGGAAACAATAAGTTCCCGGGCCAAGTGTTGGGTAGTTACTTTTCCCTCCGACTTTAACTTTTCCAGTATGGTGGTATGTCTGTTGTTTTTATCCATGAGGCAACCCCAATTTCGAATACATTCTTGCATATATACGCATAAAACATGCAAAAAACACTACAATAGCGCACAAAACAGTAGATGTAACGCTGGAACACGGATTTTGAGCGGTTCCATTCAAAAGTGATTTATATTAATTCCAATCACAAATTCCCAAACGGACTCTTATATTATATTTGTTTAGAAACCAAGGTTACTATCAATATCCAGCAATTCACGGGCCGGGATTCGTTTGATGGGCCATATCATTTTATATAAACCGCTTACAAATGCAACACTTTTCCAGTTTAGCGGCCTATTGTAGGGCCATAGGTATTTCGCCGCCCCGATGGAAGGAATTCGATATACGCCGTTTTGAGGATAACATGAAAACGGTGCATCCCCGTATGCCCCAGTTCAAGCACGAATTTTATGCCATCGCCTTAAAATTGGAAGGAGGTGGATTTACCTCCGTAGGGAACTATACCACAAAGGATCTTAAGGCCACGGTATTCTTTAATTCGCCCTATCAGATCATTTCCTGGGACATTGCCCCGGACTGGAGTGGTTTCTACGTTATTTTTTCAGAGGATTTTTATAGGCACTTCCAGAGCCTAAACGGAAAACCGCCCCAAGAAAGGATCATTGCCGATTTTCCCTTTCTCCTTATAGACAATGCCATACCCATGGCCATAAACCACAAGGAAACGGAGCTCTATGCCAAACTGTATTCCGATATGTTGTCTGAATATGAACTGGACAAGGACCATAGCAAAACCATTATTGCCCATTACCTCAATATTCTATTGTTAAAGGTAGCACGCCTTTATAAAAGCACCGTAAAGGATATCCGCCATGACTTCGCCGATGCCGTTTCGCAATACGAAGCAGCTTACGCCCTTGGTCTGACTCGACCGCTTGCATTCAGACTGTCCCAGGCAAGGCAGCTCGCCGGAGAGAGTACTCCCTATCAACCC